>JBBSBS010000001.1:0-56914 GCA_038251045.1 Aggregatilineales bacterium
CGACCTGTACATTGTAGGGATTCCAGATCAGGCAACCCTGATCCGCCCAAAAATTGTGGAGTTTCATGATAACTTGTTGGAAATTAAGAGGTTTCGCCATGTCTTTGCCTTATTTTCGGTTTGTATCAAGGTTATTTATTATAAAGAGTCGGCTGGCAGTTGGCGAGGGGGCAAGATGAATATTACAAACATGAAAAATTTGTAACAGTCATGTTATCGAACAAAACCTTAATTCAGTGTTGTGAAAGTTCGCATATCATCAATCTATAGGCCATTAGTACTAACTAAGTTCAACAATAATCGTTATTTGTAAGAGTTATCGAGGAGCTAAATTATGAGCACCCCCTCCACTCAACGACCTGCTTACTATGCCCGGCTCATTTGTGAACATATGAAGCGTTTACCGAGCTTCTACGCGCCTGATTTGGATGAAGTCAAACAAGCGTTGGGACTTTCTGATCACGCTTTTAAAATGGGCATAGATTGGTGCATCTCCCGCAAGATTATTGTGATGGACAGCAAGTCTCCCGTTACACCGGCGTTCAGCGCCAATGTTGAAGAAGAAGCCATGAAGGGCGACAGCACCCGTTTGAGTTCGATGCTGCGTTCACCGGCCTACGCAGAAGCCTCATAAAGCACAATTGGTCTCGTCAAAGCACATTTTGAGCGCGTAGTCTGTCGATTACGCGCTTTCTTTTGCAAGATTTACACATCCATAGTCCACAGACAACACTTTCATTACACCTCCAACATAACCTATTGTCAAAACCAAGCTGATTGATCAGGAGTAGCAATTATGAAGCGTGCCCATATCTTTTCAATACTTATCACGGGAATCGTGTTCAGTTTAATGCTGGTGTTGATGACCGGTACGGCTGCGGCACAGCGTCCCGGTCGCCCAACACCGGTGGCTACGCTAGATCGCTCCAGCATCAACACGAACCGCACACCGATTGCTACGCCGAATGCAGCCCAGCCCACATTCCAGCGCCCCACTACGGGAAGCGCCTTGAGTATTGTTGTGCCGACTTTTAGCCTGCCGATCAACCTGACGCTGACCCCGCACGACACACTTTCACTAACGGGGGCTTCGGAAGAAGCAGCAACGGTGGTCAACAGTTTCGCCAGCAGCTACCTCGGCACATCCTACACTTTCCTCTACAGCGGCAGCCTGAGCGACAGCAACACATCAGAAAACTGGGATGCGATTATGGCGCAGCTACCCGCAAACATCCAATCATATATTACAACCTTCACGAGCGCGGCTGCGGGGAGTTATTGGGGTGCATTCCAAACCGGCATCGGGATAGTCGCGGTCGGGGATTGCACAAATAACCCAACCTGTACCATCAACATGGACAACTTAAATGTGTACCTGACGAATGCATCAGCAGGTGTGTACTCGACCTATACGGCAGATACGGTAGCAAGCGCCGGAGATGCGTTAAACCTGATACACGCGGTTTATCCGGAATTAAACGGGGTTGCGCTCCAAGCCATTAGCAGCGATCAAGGATATGTGTTTCAGGCGGTTACTTATGCGACAGGTGTAAGCAGCACAAAACAGGTGACGGCTTCTTCAAAACTATACGCGGCAGGGGTCATCAACGCAGGGACGCAAGCGCTGGTATATGCGATAGTGGGCATCGGTGACGGTTATGTTGGGATGATGAACTAAGCGAATCATCCAATAAGGCTTTCGGGGAGAAACCTGAATTCTCCCCATCAGACTACGACTGCAATTACCCCTGCGGTTCGCCTAATTCCACCGGATTAGCTTTTAACGCAACGAGCGCCATGAGAATACATGCGCCGCCGATAAGTTGAATCCCCGCCATTTGCTCACCCAAAAACAACATCGACTCGACTGCACTAAAGACGGAAATTAGCGTCAGGTAGAGGGCTTTGAATTCGGTTAGAATATGGGCGTAAAATGGATTGATTAAGAAGGCGGTTGCGAGAGATGCGGATTCGCCCTTACACTCAACATTATTACATTGCACAAGCGGTAATTGACTATTCATGATCTACGAAATTCACCTATACGTACCTAAAACCAATCAACTGACCCCTGCCATGCTGGAATGGTTATTCGAGCATGGGCAAAGTACCAGCCAACCGGAAGCCTTCTGGCCTGTGCGGAAAATCCGGCAAAAGGGATTGGCGCGGATGATGCTGAAACTTGATCCGACACTGATTCCGGTGCGGGGACCGACGAACGATGTGGAACTGCATTACCCGAATAAGGACCTCGGCATCGTGCTGTATATTCATGACCGTGGGGCGATTTTGTTCTTCCCGTATATGGCGTACGGCATTTACTCGCGGATTGTGATCGGCATTTGCTATACGTACATCCGGTATCTGTACGATGCGGTGGGGTTCTGGAGTTATGATCCGCAGCTTGATGTGCTGTCGTTCGCAGATGATTTTCAGTCGATTGAGGACACCGCGCAGTTGATGGACGCGATCATGCCGAAGCTGTTGGGCGGATGACACAAATTCAGGATTAACCACAGAGACACAGAGAACGCAGAGGAATACAAAGAAGGTTTTATATGCTGGGTTTACTAGATTACCGGAAGCAGGTACATGAGATATACCGGAACGTCCGGCTGGCGGAGGGTGATCCGGCGGCATGGGTCGAGTTTCGTAGTAAGCGAGATGACCTGTTCCGCAATCATCCACAATCGGCGTTGAATGGTGAGCAGCAGGCGGGATTCGTGGCGCTAAAGTATTACGATTATGATCGGGCATTTCGCGTGATGGCGAAGGTGGAACTGGATGTCGAGCCGGAAACGGTGGTGATTGAATTGGAAGGCGATGGGCGCTTTTCGTATCGACGCTTCGGGCAGGTGACGTTCACTTTGCCGACCGGAACGGGGCGACTGAGCCTATTCTGGATTAACGGTTATGGCGGTGGTGTGTTTCTGCCGTTCGGTGACGTGACCAACCGACAGACGACATATGGCGCTGGACGTTATTTATACGACACGATCAAAGGGGCTGATTTGGGGGCGACGCTGGACAGCTTGGTGCTGGATTTCAATTACGCGTATAACCCATCATGTGCTTACAACGAGCGCTGGGTATGCCCGCTCGCACCGCGTGAAAACCGGCTGCTCTTCCCAATTCCGGTAGGGGAACAAGTTTGGGCGTAAGGCAAAATACAATTTAACCACAGAGACACAGAGAAAGCGGAGATAGTTTTCCATAGACATTTAGGGTGCGAAATGTCATGATTAGACCTGCCGTAAGATGAGTAATGAGATGACATGACGCAAATATTAGAAGCACCTGTACAAGCGGCTTTACGCCCGATGTGGATTGGTAATGTATATGTTGAAACGCCGCTAACGCTGGCTCCGATGGCGGGGCAGACGAACCACGCCTTCCGCACGATGTGCCGTGAGATGGGCGACTGCGGGTTGGTCTGCACCGAATTGATTAGCAGCCAAGCTATTCATTATAAAAACAGAAAGTCGCAGCACTATTTCGACTGGACGGAGGCCGAGCGCCCATTTGCGGTGCAGCTATTCGGTAATGATCCAGCGATTATGGCGGAGGCGGCGCGGATGGTGGTTGACCTCGGCGCGAATATCGTGGACATCAACATGGGCTGCTGGGTTCCGAAGGTCGTCAAAAAAGGTGGCGGCGCGGCGATGCTGGCGGACATCTGTAACGCGACATGGGTGGTGGAAGCGATTGTGAAAGCCGTGAACGTGCCGGTGACGGTGAAGGTGCGTACCGGATTAGACCCGGAGCATATTACGGCGATTGAGTTCGCAAAAGTAGCGGAACAATCCGGCGTGAAGGCGATTGCCGTCCACGGACGAACGGCATCGCAGGGGTTCACCGGCAGCGCTAATTGGGACATCATCCGGCAGGTTAAGGAAGCGGTAAGCATACCCGTGATTGGCAACGGTGATGTGAAAAATGCAGCGGATGCGGCACGGATGCTGACGGAAACTGGCTGCGACGGAGTGATGATCGGGCGGGCGGCGCTGGGCAACCCGTGGCTGTTCCGCGAGATCGCACACGAAATCCGCACAGGCGAAGTGCTGGCTACACCCACATCATCCGAACGGGCAGCGGCAGCTTTGCGCCATGCGCGATTGAGTGTTGAAGTTAGTGACATTGGTGAACGACAGACTATTTTTGAACTGCGCGGACAGTTGACCAAATATCATCTTGGCGTGCAGGGGGCAGCATCTGTACGCGAACGGTTGGTTTTCGCGGAAACGCTGGCGGATGTCGAGGCGATATTGGAGCCATTTTTGTGAGACTCATTCAACGTATATCTCGCCACAAAGGGTTGAGTACCGCCCATCCTGAATCCCCACCCCAACCCTCCCCCGCAAGCGGAGGGGGTCAAGCAAACCAGAATCACTATTTCCAGTGGCTAATTCAAAAACGTCTTGTTCCACACCACATTATAGGTGGACGAGGCTGGCGAATTTTATTCGTGCTGCTAGCTGTGGGGCTGGCAGGGTGCGGGGGATTGAGCGGCGAGCCGCAGATTGTGGCGACGCTGCCGCCGGTCATAGAGACGATTGAACTGCCGACTACGCCGCCTGATCTGGCGATGGGAGCGACAATATTTGCCGAGCGCTGCACACGCTGTCATGGGGTAAGCGGTGCGGGTGACGGCGAATTGATCGGCAGTGGGCCGAACCAGATTGGTAATCATCCACGCAGCTTTCAGGACGCGGCAACGAGTGCTGACCAGACACCGCTGACATGGTACGAGACGATTACCAACGGGAGCATCCAAAACATGATGCCCCCGTGGAAAGACGCGCTAACAGCGGAAGAACGGTGGGCGGTTGCCCTGTATACGTACACGCTGCATTATGGACAGGCCGATATTCAGGCGGGTCGTGATTTGATGGCGGGTACGGCGGTCGCTGCCGCCAGCCTACCTTCGCTTGAAAATGCGGTCACCCTGACGGATGCGGAATTGATTACAGACGTGGGGCTGCCGGGTGCGTTCATTCAAAGTTTGAGTGAAGCGCAACGGGGCGAGGTGGCGGCTTATTTGCGTTCACTGACAGTAGCACATGCCGAGGAAATGGGTGAGATTACGTCTGCACCGCTGGTCACAGCAGAACCGCAAGTGACTCCAGAGGTTACCGAGCAAGCGGCAGTGGTTGGGACGGGGACGGTCAGCGGGACAGTGACGAATGGGACGGCGGGCGAATCGCTGACGGATGACATGACCGCCAATCTGTATGTCGTGACCTCACAGGGAGCGCTAGCACCGGTTGAAGCGCACATAGAATCAGATGGACGTTTTGCGTTTGCGAATGTTGATTTGCGTGCTGACCAGCAGTATGTGGTGACGACCAAGTTCAAGGGACGGGCATTCGGCAGCGATGCCAAAGCGGGTGACCCGACGACCAATACACTCGATTTACCGATCACCGTTTATGAAACGACGGATGATGCGTCGGTGCTGAATATTTCGACGTGGGAATTGCAAGTACAAATCGTTGGCAACATGCTACAAGTGATTAATTTCATCAAGTTCACTAACAGCAGTGACCGTGCGTATTCAACCAACGATATGGTGGATGACAAACGATTTGCCGGAGTGCAAATCCCCGTACCAAATGGGGCGCAAATTTTGAGCGCAAATGTGAGCAATTCAAGATACACGATAAGTGCTGATGGGCACAACGTAATTGATATTGCATCGGTAATACCTGGCGAGACTTATACGTTCCAAATGGTTTATCTGCTGCCTTATCAGGGCGATCTACAAATTGAGCAGCCTGTTTCCTATACCTTTAACGGTGCTTACATCTTATTGGTCAACGTACCGAACGCAAGCATCACTTCAGATATTTTAAAAGTACTTGGTCCACAAGATTTAAATGGAGTGCAATATCAAGGTTATGGGGCGGCTGTCAACCTAAAGTCAGGTGACAAAATCACATATACCATAAAAGGCGGCGTAACTCCCAGTTCAACGACGGGGACAGTCATCAGCGCGGATCAACTGGTACCACTGCTGTTCATTTTTGTGGGGTTGATCGCGATTCTAGCGGCAGGTGTGTTGTATATGGGGAAAAACCGTGCGCTCACGGTGCGGCGGGGAAATGATGATCCCAACGATGTACTGGTTGACGGCTTGATTCAACAAATTGCCGAGGTGGATGAGGCTTACAACACGGGCAAGCTGGATGAAGCGACCTACATCAAGCGGCGTGAACGGTTGAAAGCACGGTTAGCGACATTGATTGATGAGGGATAGTCGTAGGATCGCAGGGTGCAAAGACGCAGAAAAAAACGAAGCGGATTGAGCATATTATCAGCATAGAAATCGTCGGGTTGTTATGTGAGGGAAATCATGAGTTTAGATTTTTTGAAGCAGTTGTTGAATGCGCCGGGGCCTTCATCACAGGAGGTTGCGCCGGCGCGGGTGTGGCGGGATGAGGCGGCGACATTCGCAGATGATGTGCTGACGGATGTGCGTGGCAATTCGTTCGCAGTGCTGAAGGGTGGCGCGGTGCGTGTGCTGCTGGCAGGACATATTGATGAAATCGGCCTGATCGTCAGCTACATTGATGATGACGGATTCCTGTCATTTGCGGGCATTGGCGGCTGGGATGCACAAGTGCTGGTCGGGCAGCGCATCCGGCTGCTGGGCAAAATGGGTGATGTCATCGGCGTGATTGGCAAGAAGCCGATCCACTTGATGAAGAAGGATGAAGGCACGAGCACGATTGAGGATTTGTGGATTGATATTGGTGTGACCAGCCGAGCAGCGGCATTGGAAGTCGTGCGAATCGGGACTGTGGGTGTGATCGACGCGGCGATGTACGAACTGCCGAACGGGCGGATTGTCTCGCGCAGTGTTGATAACCGGATCGGGGCGTACACGGTGTTGGAAGCGCTGCGGTTGCTATCACAGAATCGTCCGGTAGCTACAGTAGCGGCAGTGGCAACGGCACAGGAAGAAATCACCTTTGCGGGGGCGCATACAGCGGCGTTCAGTTTTGAACCGGACGCGGCGATTGTAGTGGATGTGACCCACGCGACCGATTATCCAACGGCGAATAAGAAACAGGCCGGTGAGGCTAAACTGGGTGGCGGGCCAGCAATTGCGGCGGGTTCGGTCAACAGCACAGTAGTGCATCAGCGGCTGTTGGATTTGGCAGAAACCGAAGGCATCCCATATACGGTCAAGGTCAATGCGGCGCGTTCAGGAACGGATGGCGATGTGATGCAGTTCGCGCGGGGCGGTGTGGCATTGGGCGTGGTTTCTATCCCCAACCGTTATATGCACTCGCCCAACGAGATGATCCAAATGAGTGATGTGGAACAAGCAGCGCGGTTGATCGCAGCGTTCGTGCGTTCGCTGACAGCCGATACCGACTTTATACCGCGATAGGAGCGATTATGGGTTACTTCATGCGCTATATTCTGGCAGATGCGCGACCTATCAACTTCGCCTTGATTGGTGAGACGCTGGCGGTTCTTGACCCGCTGTACAGTCTGCGAGCAACCGATCTCGACGAGTTGGTCGAGGTGTTATACGACGACCAATTGTATGGGCAGATCGAGATCGATGTGCCGGGTGATGAACTATTTGACGATGACCTGAGCGCATTTACAGAAATGTTGGGCGAAACAACTGGCGCAGAAGAACAACTTGTCGCAGAAATACTCAGCGAGGCAACACAGATTCTAGCCGTTGAGATGTTCTGGGAAGGCGAGAATTCTGAAGCGACCTATGCCCGGTTCGACCCGTTGTGGATATGGTTGTTCGCTAATCGGCGCGGTGTATTGCAGGCTGACAGCGAAGGTTTTTACGGCGCAAGCGGGTTGTTGGCAGAGCGCAAGTTTATGCTGTGAGCCGGTTATTCACAGGCAGTACGTCCGGTGGTGCGGCAGAAGGAATAAATGGTTTCATCGGTACGAGCATATTCAGCAATCAACGGATACGAATAGGTGAAATCTTGAGGGGCGGTATTATGACAGAGGAAGCAGATGTTGAGGCTTTCGTCATAATCCGCACCTGTTTTGGTATCGAATGAGCCAAAATTCCAGCCGCCGCTGCGAGCATCACTGGTAAAGTCAGCCGATGACCAATCGGTGCGTTTTTCACGGACATGAATAAAAGGCATGGGTTCGCCTTTGACATAATGCCCATTTGAATCGGTCACATAACTTCCATCTGCATTTTCAACAGCATAATAACCTTCTACGACCATGACTGAATTGGCAGGCAGGACATGATTGTATTTCACGGCATTTAGGCCAACGGGATTGATGTAGAGATCACGAATCGTACCATCCGGACGCTGGATAGTCGAATAGAGGGTGAAGTCCTGACGATAGCTGCGCGGATATTGAACACCGGGAGGGCGAGGTTCTGGCGGCACAAAAAGATTAGAGCCGGAGTTGGCAATAAAGACTACCAACAACGGGATCAATATTACAGCAGCAAGGCCGATTAAGGTGCGATTGGTGAAGATGGGCGAACGATTCATTTGCCTATTGTGGCTCAAATTACTTACAAAAGTCTATCCTGTGGTTGCTGCTTCTCATGAACTCCCAAGCCATTTTCCCACAGCGGCACAAATTCAAATCGCCAAATATGGGGTTGATAGAAATCTGGATATAATCAGCATATCGATCAAACAGCGGCACGGAGGCACGAACTTATGCTCCCCTTTCAAGTGACCAGCACATTTTCAAACGTCAACTTCTTTCATCTCCCACAACTTGAATAAACTCGATATCAAAGGAGCAATCTCCTATGTCACTGCGATTTCATGAGATTTCTGAAGGTAACCACCGCATCCTTAATCCGTTCAGTGAAAATGATTTGATGTTACTGGGCGAAATTTGCCGATTACAGCCGCAAATGCGCCAACTTGATCTGGCCTGCGGTAAAGGTGAAATGTTGTGCCAATGGGCGCGGCGCTGGGGGATCACCGGCGTAGGCGTAGACATCAGCAAGGTTTTTCTGCCAGCAGCCCGGCAGCGAGCAACCGAGTTGAATGTCACCGATAAAGTCACATTTATTGAGGCGGATGCGGGCACTTACATGACTGAAGGGCAGCAATTCGATATTGTGAGCTGCATCGGTGCAACGTGGATTGGTAAAGGCTTGGTGGGTACACTGCGGCTGATGCAACCGGTGCTTAAACCGGACGGGCTGCTGCTGGTTGGTGAACCGTACTGGAAAGAACCACCGCCGGATGAAGCTTATCAATCGGCGGGGTTGGGTAAAGACGACTTCACCTCGCTGATCGGTACGCTTGATCGATTTGAATCGGCGGGCTGCAAAGTGGTTGAAATGGTGCTGGCAGATTTGCACAGTTGGGATCGCTATGTGGCGGCACAATGGTGGACGGTGAATCAATGGACATCTGAGAATCCAAATGACCCTGACACAGCGGAGTTACAAGCGTGGATAGAATCCAATCAACGAGATTATCTGCAATATGGTAGGCGCTATCTGGGATGGGGCGTGTTCGTGGTTAAGCTGAAGTAATCAAAAGGGGTGGTGGCTAATGGTCACCTCCCCTTTTTCATACGGAAAACTTCAAGGCACGGCAGTAGACACGGCAAAAGGTGTGCCGGATGGTGCGGTAGATGTGAGGACGATGGCGGTGGCTGTCGCATTATTATCGTTCACACGGTCGACTACACGCCCGATCAACCGGAGGGTGGCGAGCACACTAATGACGATTAATACGCCGACCAAAATACCTGTCCATGGCAGTACCAACTTTTGTTTGGAAGGCGAGACAGCGACAACATTCGGGGGATTTAGAACCGGCTGTGATTCGTCGTCGGCTAGTGGATAGGTATCACGAATAGTGGTAATGAGGCGAGCGATGTCACGGTTAAAGTCGGGGTCGTTACGAACAGTGGCGGCATTGCGGTAGTAGATGGGTTGTAGACTCTCTGGCAAATCGGTGAGTGCGGGCATTGCTCCATCGTCCACGAGCAAGGGAATCACCAGTACCGAATCGCGTTTTAGTCCGGCTTCGATTTCGATGCGCACAAAGTCAGCCGGATTATCGAGGCGGCGCTGACCATTGTTTTCGACGGCACCCAGCCAGTGAGAGCCGATGACCGCCAGCAGTACATCACAACGCTCGACGGCCTCGTTTAATAGTGCTGGATAATTCGCACCCAGCGGAATTACGTCTACATCTTTGAAAATGGATTTTTCGCCGAAGGCCACGCAAAGACGATCATAAATCCGTCCACTGGCAGCGGCACTGTCGCTGCGGCGATAGGAAATGAATATACGCGGCACAGATGCCCCTCATCAATCGGCAGGTACATTACAGTATGCTTATTATAGTGCGGATTGCGAGGTAAAATAAGAGGCCTACCCAAGTAAGCCTCTCATCAATGCCAGACTGTGAAACGTTATTCGGTAGCGATTGGAGCCGAAAACTTAATATCGAGTGTCACATCATTGCTGACGTTGGCTACACCGGGCGCATTGGGGATTTGCAGATTGAATTGTTCACGGGTGACGTTGGTAGTGGCTGAACCGGTCAGCGTGTCGTCAGCGGCAGTTACCGAGACATCAAAGGTCACAGATTGGACAATTTCGCGGATCTTCAGATCACCTGTCACTTTGAAATTGATGGTCGAGCCTTTGTCCACACTATCGGGCAAGCCAGTGATGCCAGTCGGTGTGAACTCTATGAACTGATACTTGTCATTGGCAGATTCCAAAATCTGGCTGCGAATAGCACGATTGCGGAATTCCTCCGGTGTTACCAGTGTGCGGGCGTTGATCCGCAGCACACCGATTTTTGAGTTAGAAGGTGTCGTGAAGTCTACAAAAATATCGCCGGCGACCTGATCGGTAGTGCCGACAACGGTAGTGGGCACACCACGCAAATCTTCGGTCAGGGTAAAGCTGACTTCCGATCCATCGGTGGCGATACGGTAAAGTGTGCCAGCAGCGGCAGCCTGCACGGCAGCGGTCGCTTCAGGAGTGATTTCCATCATAGCAGTGGTTGCTTCAGCCGTCATTTCCGCGGTCGCTTCGGCAGTGGTTTCCATGATGGCTTCGGCAAGGGCAGTGCTCAAGGCTTCATTGGTCGCTTCCAGATCGGCAACACGGGTTAATGCGATGTTGGGTGTGGGTGATGAAAGATCAAGCGTGGGGGCACTCAAGGGTTCGGTTGCTTCACCATTACCGCCTACAAAATAGATGTAGGCGAAGATACTCACAGCAGCGGTGATAGCCATGAGTATAAAAATACCGATAGTGTTCAAAGTACGACGCGACATTAGTCCTCCAAATTATAAAGATCAATGAGGCATCAAACGAAACCCCTTGAAGCATGATAACAGAGGGTTGCCCTAGTTTAGATGTTTTGGAAACACTTACTCATTCACTTCTAAAATTACAGGCCGCCGACCGCCAGCACAACGCCTGTTTCCGGCGCACCAAGCGCATTGACGGATATAAACAACTGACCATCTTCACTTTGTGCGATGCCATAGGGTGAGCTGAGTTTATCCACCACCACTTCCAGACCGTCTTTGCTGACTTTGACAAGGCTTCCAGTATCGGCATTAAAACCGGTGTCGCCGTAGCCATCCGCCATCTGTACGGCATATAGTGTGCCATCGGCAGCCAGCAATATGTCGGTCACGAGAGTCAGATTGGCATAAGTGTCTTTCAAGGTGCCGTCGGCAGCGTAGACTTCAATGCGGGCGCTGTCTTTAGCAAAGGGATAACCACCGAGGAAGCCGACATAAATATCACCATCGGGACTCATCGCAAGCGAGGTCGGTACAGACTGCGGTTTATCCTGTTCAGCAGGCCACGAGGCGAAAATCTGGAGGCCATCTTGTTCCGTCCAAGTGAGCACATCATTTGCACTGGCATCGGCAATAAAGACCTTGCCGTCACTATCAACTACCAGAGCAGCGGGATTAGAAACCATTTCCTGCGCTTTATCGGGATTATTGGCAGCCTCAAAAGCGGCGAGGTCAATAACCTGTTTGGCTTCACCCGTGATTTTGTCAAATTGGACGAGGGCAGCACCCTGCTTGCCATCTGGTAATCCAGCGGTCAATGACATACCGAGGGTTACCCAAATACTGTCCTCGGTCACGACCATATCGGTTGTGCCTTCGATTTGTCCGCCGTTATCCATGCTGATGAGATTGGGAATGACAACCGCTTGTTCACCATCAGCGGTGACTGCCGTGATTTGAGATGTTTCACCGAACTTTACCGGGCCATATGGGCCTTTGCCATCTTGATCGCCACCGATACCCGCTTCGGCAACGTATAGTGTACCTTCGCTATCAAAGGATATATGACGAGGGTTGTTGAGGCCGCTGGCAACCGGTTCATCCTGTGCGGCTACATATGACAATGCGCTTAAGGACAACAATAGAACGGTCACAAGCAATATCGTTTTACGAAACATAGGTAAAATCCCTTCCAATGATTGCCGAATATGTTTTGTATTTTAATAGGCAGTGGGAACGCCAATTTCCTGTACATCAACACACACACCGTCTAATTCAGCAGGGATCATGTCCTGCGGGGAAAGCGAGTCCAGCGGCTGCTTTTGATCCACCAGCACAACCAAACAGACATCTCCAGTGTATGCTCCGGCTTTTTTTTCCAGCCCGACGGCTACGCCCATGACATGCGGAATTTTGAGAAGCATCCCGGTATATTTGTTTTGCACGAGGGTTGCCTTGGCGGTCATTTCATCCTGTGACATATGAACCTCCTTTACGGACGCACTTTGTTAGAGATTAACCTGTAATGCGTTCAATACTGCATCAATCGGGTTGAAAATTGTGGATAGGTTAGAACCCGCGAACAGTAAGCCTACGGCTTTATTTTCGGCGGCATCCACCAGAAGCGAACCGGAGTCACCACCCTGACTCATGGGCGAGCTGATGATTTGACCGGTAAATCGGGCGGTGCGTGAGCCATAGGCCACATTCACGGTCGCATTCAAGAGGGTAATGGTTCCGGTTGTATAGCCGGTGGTGCGTCCAGATTTGCGGACGGCCATACCCAAGGCGGCGGGTTTGGTGCCATGCACCTGACCGATGCCGAGAATATCACCGGTAAACTTGCTAGGATCGAGGGGTTTGGCAAGCGCACAATCCACCTCATTGGATGGCGTTTGAGCGACCGCATCTATCCCACCAACTGATTGGGTCTTGGTCGGCAGGACAACAGAAGTAGAAGTCACACGCTGCTGCGAACCCAACAGCGCGGCGACCGCATTGACAACTGCGACAACCGAATTCACGACGGTGCAGCTTCCGGGCGCGCCGGGAGTCGGTGTAGGCGTAGGAGTGGGTGTCGGCGGCGGTGGGACTGGGATGTCGGGGTCATCAACATAGCGCAGGGCAATAAAACGCTCCAAGCGAGCCACTATATCAGCCGGATTTTGACCACCATCCGCAGTACCGGGTTGGAGGATGGCATCCCCAACCAGTGCATCGTTGCTGTTCGCCAGCACGTGGTTATTCGAGAGAATGAGCTTTTCGCCCGTAAGACGGTCGGTGACGATGGTGCCGAGTGTGCCGGCTGTGATTTTATAGTGACCAATGCTGATGCCGCTGGGGATTTCGGGACGGAAGCGGTCACGCGGGCTGTCGTAGGCGCGCAAATAACCGACTTCAACCACATCAGTTTTCACGCCGTCTACTTCTTTGGGTACTGCTTCGGCAACTGTAAGCGCAGCCACAGGGACTTTGCGCTCGACAAGCACGACTACTGAGGGATCGCCTACACTGTTTTTCAGACCGATAGCAACACCGATGACATTGGGCTTCGCCAAGAGTGATTCCTGAAAAACGCGCTGCGCCTGAAAAGCTTCATTCATAGACATTTTTACTACTCCCTCCAAATAAGCACACTACCCTTCTTGACACATTGTAGCATCGTTTGAGGGGGTGCGCTGAAGGCAATAAGTCAGCCGATTCGTGCCTCATTTTATGTTAATTATGCTAAACTCGGTGGGGAACTAATAAATTCGTGAGATCAGCGAACTTTTAGGCCAACTATGGGATATAGTATTAGTTTACAACTCATTAGGGGTCGGCTGCGCCTGACGACAAGCATTCCCATGAACAGGAGAAACAGTGTGAGAATACGTATGTTGGCTTTTATGGTAGGCGTATTTCTGCTGGGTGCATGCAGCGGCACAAGTAGTCCTGTTAAGCAATTTACAAAAGGTGCCGAGCTGGTATTTTACGATTTCACGACTCCTGCGACATTTGAGGAAGGGTTGTATGGTAACGGCAACGCACGGCTGCAAATTGCAAACGGTGTGTATAACATTTCGGTGACCGCTGGCGACAACACATTGTATTACGGACAGTGGGGGTCAGCGCTGGCGGATGTGGTGGTTGATGTAGAGGCGCGGCAAACATCCGAGGATGTCAACACCACTTACGGGGTAATCTGCCGCGCACGCGGTACAGTGGGTCAAACAATAGAGGCGGTGGCTGAAGCTACCGAATCGGCAGGCAGCGATACAATTATGGCAAGTGCGGACAGCGAAGGCACGTCAGAAGCTACACTTGAGTCCACAGCCGAAGTAACGGCAGAAGCTACAATAGAAGCGGCTGCGGAAGGCGGCACATCCAACGCCTTGCGCGACAACACATCGAATAATGGTGATGGGTATCTTTTCATGATACAAGGCAGCGGACGTTACGCCATTTTACGGTCACAAGGTCGCAAGATCACGCCGCTGGTCAATTGGGCATCATCGAGCGCTATCAATACCAGCGCGGCACAGAACCGCATCCGCGCCGTGTGCATGGGAAGCTATTTAGCACTATACGTGAACGGGCAATTCATAGCAGACGCTACCGATGATTTGTACACTCAAGGTCAAATTGGTCTGGTGGGTGCATCCGCCGGACGAACCGGAATGGCAGTGACGTTTGACAACCTATCTATCAGCGCAGTTAGCGAAGCAAAAACGGGTTAAATCCAGCGATGATTGAAGCCGACCCCGTATTTGGCAATGTTATTGGTAATTACCCCAGCAACCGGGCGCGATTGGTCGCCCCGGCTGTCATATTATCGGGTGTGGCATCGGTCATCCTGAACGCCACGCTGGCGGCGGTTGAGGATTGGTGGGGGCCAGCCTTAACGGTCATCATCATGGCGGCAGTGGTGCTGGTTCTGGGATGGCGTGTGCTGCACTTCTGGAATCACGAAGTGGTGCTTTACGATGAGGGACTCAGTTACCGCGAAGGGGCACGTCCGGTCTTTTTCCTGTATCACGAGATTTTGAGCGTCCGGCAGCAGGGGCAGCGATTGGCCTATTTCGGCGGCCTGATACGGCGTAACACGTATCGTTTCACGCTCACCACGCTGCGGGGTGAGGTGATGATCCTCGACAATCTTTATGTGCGGGTAGAGGAACTGGGCGCAAATGCCGAGAAAAAAATCTACGCGGTACTTGAACCGTATCTAAAAGAATTGATGGCAAAAGGCGAGAAGATCCCTTTTTCAAACAGTCTGCGGTTGAGCAGCGAAGGATTGCACGAAAAAGGCCGCGACCTGCCGTGGGCAGAATTCGACGGATACAAAATCAGCAGTGGACAAATGTCCCTGTTCGCCCAACCGGACAAAACTGTGTGGCTCACGATCCCGCTGCCAGAAGTGGACAACATACCCCTTTTGATTCGCTGGCTGAAGCAGCACGAAAATACCCTTCCAACCATGATCACACTAGAAGCTCATTCGTAACATTTACCAACCCTGCCCATAGGTTCAGTAGACTACAGTCCATCTGTTCTGTATGATTTAACCACAAGAACACACGGTTTTGACCGGAGGTAATTATGCATGGTGGTGGTTGGTGGGTTTATGCTTGGGGCAGTGACCAAGATAAGAAAAATAACGTAACGTGGCCGCTGGTCAAACGCGTGCTGGGTTATGCGCGGCCTTACTGGGGCAAGATTGCGATCACTTTAGTGACGATCTTGATCACAACGGGATTAGGATTGCTCACCCCTTTAATTTTCCGCGATTTGATTGATAACGCATTACCGAATGGCAATGTAGAACGATTAAACGTACTGGCAATAGGATTGGTACTGATACCCATATTCGTCAGCATAGTGGGTATGTATTCGCGCTTTCTAAACGCGCAAATCGGCGAGGGTGTAATTTTCGACTTGCGAACAGCACTCTACAGCCATTTGCAACGCATGTCTCTGCGCTTTTTCACCAATACGAAGGTTGGTGAATTGATGAGCCGCCTCAACAATGATGTGGTGAATGCACAGTCGGCTATCAGCGATACGATTGTGTCGATGGTGGTCAATGTAGTGCAGGTGGTGGCGGTGATGGGTGTCATGCTGACGCTGGACTGGCGGCTGACCGTGATGAGCGTGGCGGTGCTACCGGTATTCATCGTGATCGCGCGGCGGCGCGGGGGCAAACTCCGTAATATCCGGCGTGAGGGTATGGAATACAACGCGCAGATGAACGCCATGATGAATGAGACATTGAATATTGGCGGTACGCTGCTGGTCAAACTTTTCGGACGCGGGACGCTGGAAACCGAGCGCTTCGCTAACCGGGCTGGCAAAGTACGGGACATTGGAGTCAGAGAAGCGTTTCTCGGTAACCAATTCTTTGCGATTGTCGGGTTGGTGAGTGTGGTCGGAACAGCGGTGGTTTACTGGGTCGGTGGTCATCTGGTGTTGGACGGTGTGTTCACGATCGGTACGATTGTGGCTTTCAGCGCTTATCTCGGTCAACTGTATGGGCCGCTGCAATCGCTCACCAATGCACCAGTGATGTTCGCACGATCTATGGTTAGCTTCGAGCGTGTGTTTGAAGTGATTGACCTGCCGCTGGACATTGTCGAAAAACCGGATGCACTTGTCTTGAAGGATTCGCGCGGCGAACTCACATTTGATCATGTCGGGTTCAAGTATGACATTCGCGCCGAAAACTTGCTGGTGGAAGTCAACCGTCCGGGGCGAATGGATAACATCAAAAATGTGATGTCGCTTGATAGCAATGGTGATGGTAAAGCGGTAAAAGCTGCCGGCAATGGCGAGGCTGACAAACCTTATACACAGGCGCGGGAAGCAGCATTGGACGATGTGTCGTTCACAATCCAACCGGGGCAACTGGTGGCGCTGGTCGGCCCAAGTGGCGCTGGCAAAACCACGATGACCTACCTCATCCCACGGTTGTATGACCCCAGCGAAGGACGCATCTTGATTGATGGTCATGATTTACGGGATGTAACGCTGGACTCGTTGGCGCGGCAAATCGGCATGGTGACACAAGAAACGCATTTGTTCCACGATACGATCCGCACTAATTTGTTGTATGCCAAAATAGATGCGACACAGGATGAGATGGAGGCGGCTTGCAAGGCAGCCAACATCCACGACTTTATTATGGGGTTGGCAGATGGTTACGACTCAGTGGTCGGCGAACGCGGTTACCGACTGAGTGGCGGTGAAAAGCAGCGCCTCGCCATCGCCCGTGTCGTCCTTAAGAACCCGCGTATTCTGGTGCTGGACGAGGCCACCAGCCACCTTGACAGCCAATCGGAGGCGCTTATTCAAGATGCGCTGAAAACGGTTATGGCTGGACGCACCAGCATTGTCATTGCCCACCGCTTGAGCACCATTCTGGCGGCTGATCAAATTCTGGTGATGGATCGCGGGCAGACGGTTGAACGCGGTACACATCAGGAACTTCTGGCACAAGGCGGCTTGTACGCTGACCTGTATGAAACGCAGTTCAAGAGCGACCGCGAATTAGCCTGATCTGCAAAATGGGGCGGGCACAACCGCCCCTTAGCAGGCCATTTCCAATCCCCTCTTACGCTCATCTGCAAAGTCAGGTATCCTTTTTCGAAATGTGACATATACAGGATATGCTTATGGCGATTGAGGTTGTTTGGGATGATCAATTACCAAATTTGATTTGCTACCGGTTTCCGGCACGCTGGACATGGGAAGATTATTTAACCGCATCCCAACAAGAATCAGCGCTGGCCCAAACAATCAACAATGAGCGTTACGATGTCATCGGGGATTTTCTGCAAAGCCCATATTTGCCAACCGGTTCAGGCATCAGCCTTGTATACAGCGCGTTCAAGAAAAGCCGTCATCAACGCGGTCTGGTGGTGGTCGTCACTACGCAGTTGTTGATTCGAACAATGGTTGAAATTGGTACGAAAGCCTACGCGGAGACGCGCAACAGTTTTGCGACAACCAACAACCTCAAGCAGGCGTACACAATCATCGAAAACAGCCGCATCAAAGCACATCAGGAAATAAAAGCATTATGACCGATCCACTTCACTTTGCTTGCGGCTGGGTTATCCGTCCGGACACCGATTATGATGGGCTGATGCAGAAGGCTGGCGAATGTGGCTGCGAACTGGTGGCAGTCGCGCCGATCAATATGACGCAGCAGGGATTGGCTGTCATGACATTTGCCATCCGCACGCTTGAGGAAGCCAACCTTGTCAACTTCATCCGCAAAAATGCGCCGGAAATGGGGCTGACGCACTGGTACGGCGTACCGGAGTCGTACTTTGAGCAAGGCACACCGCTGTATGTCGAACTTGTGCCGGAAGAAATCCGCGAACAATGGCTGGCGGGGTTAAATGCCTACGGCAAGCATAATGACGAGCAGCAGAAAAAACTAAACGGGGTCGAATAAATCCCTACAGAATCTGTCCCGACTCTGCTATCCTGTTAGTAACGCTAAATTATCAACAACAAACATCATATGACTGACTGGTATTTAATTGTCGGCTTGGGCAACCCCGGCAAAGATTATGAAGACACACGCCATAATGTTGGCTTCCGTGTGGCAGATGAACTGGCACGCCGTTATAACATGACCTTTGGCAAAACCGAGCGTAAGGCTCAGGTCGCCAGCGGGACGATCAAGGATAAGAAGGTTATCCTCGCCAAACCACAAACTTATATGAATCTGAGTGGTGAGGCGGTACGGTCACTGGTTGACTTCTACAAGGTCGAACTCGCCAATATTCTGATTATCGCGGATGACCTCGATATTCCGCTGGGGACGGTGCGGCTGCGCCAATCAGGCGGCGCGGGCGGGCAGAACGGTATCAAGAACATCATCCAACATCTGGGTACGCCGGAGTTTAACCGCCTGCGATTCGGCATCGGGCGGCCTCCGGGCAAGATGCAGGCCAAAGATTATGTCCTGAGCGCGTTCAGGGGCGATGATGCTATCCTTGCATCACAGGTGATTGACCATGCCGTAGCCGGTGTTGAAACGTGGTTGGTCGAAGGTATTGATCTGGCGATGACCCGTCATAACGGCAATATTGATGACCCGAAACCTACGCCAAAAAAAACCACGCCTGAAAAGCGCAAACAGGTTGAATTACCGCCCGATTTTGAACAGCTCAAAAATCATCTGGATGTGGAGGGACGCTTGAAATGGTGGCCTTCCAAGCGGTCAAAACAGTTGGTAGCGCTCGATTATCTGGCAACAAAGTTTGAAGCGAGCAAAACGTACAGCGAGAGCGATGTCAACTATTTACTGAACCAATGGCACACGTTTGGCGATCCGGCACTGCTGCGGCGTGAACTGTTCGATGATGCCCTATTGAACCGCCAACAGGACGGTTCCGAATACTGGTATACACCCGCTACTAAAATATACTAAGCGACGTTGGATATGTATGGGCGGGAACGTGTTTGGTTATATAACACCGGTATAAGTGAATGACACTCGACATCTGGTTGTCGTTAGCGGCTATACATATTGCGACGGTGCTCACCCCCGGCGCGAATTTTTTAGCTGTCACACAAACGGCGCTGACCCGTTCACGTCAAGCCGGGTTGTGGGTGGCCTGCGGAATCGTCACTGGATCGGTGATTCATGTGGCAGCCGGAATGATCGGTTTCGCAGCAATTATTTCACAAATTCCGGTAGTATTCACAGCGATCCGTCTGCTCGGTGGCGCATACTTCGCTTACAGTGGTCTGCGGATGCTCAAAGCAGCTTATGCACAGTTCTGGCTGGGACACGCTCTACCGATTAATACCCAACATGACCCGTTGCAGGTCACGCTCGGCAATTTAGCACCATCCCAAGCGTACCGACGCGGTTTGTTCACACACCTTTCTAACCCGGCATCGATGCTGTACTATGTAGCATTGTTCACAGGCTTTGTCCCACTTACGGCAACCGTGACCGACAAGCTCTTGATTGCAGTTGGTTTGCTGGGTACAACAGCCGTCTGGTATTTGTTGGTCGCACTGATGTTTTCGCAAACCCACATACGCCAATTTTATTTCCGCATCACCCCTTATATGAACAGCTTGTTTGGTTTATTGTGGATTCTGCTGGCGATCAAATTGCTGCTCGGCTAATTCTCGTGCATTCAGTTCCGAATTAGATGTAAAATCACTTGCAATATTGTTAAGAACAGTTAAAATAGTTTATCTGCTTAAATCCAATATTAATTTTTAATAAATTAATTTGTACACTTAACAGCACCCGGGATCTATAGAAAATTCTTTAAATCTCCACAAGATGTCCACATTGTCTCCATAAAATTTGCAGTTCAAGTTGTAACAATCCTGTTCAAAACTGATAGTGAGATCGATAAACCACCTAACAATGGCAAAATATTGTATTCTAATCCTATTGCTGCTGCTGGCAGCTTGCGCACCTACTACTGAACCTACCCCTGATGTCAGTGAATTGATTGCCGCTGCGGTCGCTGCCCAAGAGCAAGAAGCCGCACGTATCCCACCTATGCTAGAGTCACCGGACGATGATGCCGTCTTTGATAACATTGCGGAAGTCAAGCTGGCATGGAATTGGATGCGCCCGCTGGCAGATGACGAAGTGTTTGATGTGCGCGTGTGGCGAGAAGACGATCCACACAACGGCATTGCGTGGACACAAGATACGCATATGGATTTGACCAATTGGCTGCTGTATCAAGAACCGGGGACATTTCACTGGACAGTGGTCGTCCTCAAGAAAGAGGCTGACAGCACACAAACCCAAGAAATCACCGATCTTGCCCAAGAACACAGCTTCAGCATGAGCGCCATCAATATGAATATTATTGACTTACCACCGGGCTTTGAATCGAAGCTGTATGCCCATCTGCCGATAAGCGAACCGACGGTCATGACATTTGATGCCAGCGGAGCAATGGTTGTGCTGTCATTAGATGGTCATATTGTGCAAATGACTGACATCAACCACGATGATTATGCAGAAACCAGCACCATGTTGTTTGATGACCCCCAAGACCAACTCAATCACGCGGTGGGGATGGCTTTCCATGACGGCAAAACCTATATATCAGATGCAGGGCGAATCAGCATACTCAGTGATAGCAACGGGGACGGTATGATCAATGCCGTAAATCCGATTGTAGATGGACTGCCAACATGGCAGCACACTTTCCATTCTAATAACGGCATTGCTTTTGGTCCGGATGGCAAACTATATGTGGGGGTTGGCTCTACGACTGATCACGGCCCATTGCAAGTCAAAAATGAAGCTTCTATCTTACGGATGAATGATGACGGCACTGATTTAGAAGTATTCGCGGCTGGTTTCCGTAATCCTTATGACCTCGCATTTTCCCCTGACGGCGAGTTATTCACAGCCGATAACAGCCCCGACGAACCGGACGACACACTGGCATACTTACCGCCGGAAGAACTGGATTTCGTCCAACAGGGTAAGAATTATGGCTTCCCCTATGTATATGGGACGGCAGGAAGCGGCGGTGATTATACTGCCCCTATAACTGATCTCTTCACATCATCCGCCAGCAGCGGACTAACGTATTATTCGGCTGACCAGTTTCCGCCGGATTATCGCGGTATCTACATCGCGCAGTTTGGTACGGGGGCAGCGTTCGCCAAAGCACAGGGTCTCACCAACGGACAAATGGTGGTTTTCGTGGCACTCAAGCCCGATGGCAGCGGTGGATATACGGGCAAATGGCAGCCCTTCGCACGCCTCCGCACAGATCTGGGTGTTTATAACCCGATTGATGTCACGGTTGGGCCGGACGGTTCGCTGTACGTTGTGGAATGGAACACGGCTACTGTTTTCCGTATCACCTATACAGGGGTCTCCGCAACGAAATTATCCGCGACGAACAGCGCCGAAATACCGCAATCGGCAGGGGAAACCCTGTTCCATCAGGGTGCGAATGGCGCTCCGGCCTGCATCACCTGCCATACGTTAGATAGGGGTACAGCAGGGGTTGGGCCATCGTTATTGGGGCTGTCCGAAGAAGCAGGCAAACGGGTCGTCGGATTGAGTGCAGAGGATTATGTGCGGCAGTCTATTTTGCAGCCTAATGCATATGTCGCACCGGGGTATATCGCGGGGGTGATGTATCAAAATTACGCCGGACAACTGCAATCCGATGAAGTTGATGCACTGGTGAACTACGTGCTATCATTGACGAAATAACACGAAAGAAATGAGAAACTCAAGACTTCTATAATTAATAAACTTATTGGAGTCCTTATGGTTTCGGGACACTTACCATCCATAATTGCGCGAGATGCCGGAGCCGCGGATTTGTCTGCTCTAACAACCGTTAGACAACCTGAAGGTCTCCATCTAAGTCGGCTGCGGGATGCCCAGCGTTCGGATTTCCGGTATTTTATTTTACTCGATGATGAAGCAATTGTTGGGTTTGTGTGTCTGGTTTTTCGTCGCCCCGATACTTGGTTAAACGCCAATGATACGAATCATCTCCCAGAAATAAATGATTTGTATATCGCAGAGGAACGACGTGGGCATGGTTATGGTTCCGCAGCGATTCGCGCTATGGAACATATCGTCTTCGAGGCGGGTAGTAAGCAACTCTACATTTCTGTCGAGCCGGTGGATAATCCCCGTGCATATGCCTTGTATCAGCGGCTTGGTTATCAGCAGATACAGCCTGAGCCTCACCACCATACATGGTCATCTACTTACGGCGATGGGACGATGCATTCAGGCGAGCTATGGCTGGTAGACATGGTAAAATCATTGAACAGTTAGCGCCTAACTATCCCGTATGAACGAACTTTCAACGATCTATTTCCGCAAGCGTTGGAAGCGCCGCATTGCATTAAGTTCAGGTGATTAATCCCACCAGCGATACCACTGTTTGCGGGGTGTGCCAGACACACGACCAATCGGCGCGGGTGATATATAGTATAACCACGCCCAAAACATGGCTAAAAAGACAAAGCTGCCAATCGCACCGATGACCATGCCAATGATGCCACCCATCGTTACATCACGACCGGTACGCTGGTGAATATAGGCTGTGCCGAATGAGCCGACTATCGCGCCAACAATTGACCACATCGCCACATACCACATTGTGGGAATCCTCATATCTTATTCGCCAATAACTATATCATACAATAATTCGGTGAGGATTGAGATAAGGATAAACGAACTACGTATAACTTATGAAACACAAGCGATAGTACCATTTCTATAATGTCCTCATTCCCTTTTTAGCTACAAAGTTTATAATAAACGGTTGCTCGTTAGCCGACGGGCAATCATGATTCAATTATTCAGGACTCAACTGAAGCTTATGCAACTCACTGGACTTCTTGATCTTTTGCGCGGCAGCCAAGTCTACCGCGATTTATTGACTCATTTGCAGGGTGGTGCTGCGATGCCGGAACTCGGTGTTATCCGCGCTGCAAGACCATTCTTATTAGCAGCGCTGGCGCAAGATTGGGCTGGCCCCATCATTTACATCACCGGACGTGTAGACCGTGCTTATAACGTATCGGAACAACTTCCAGTGTGGTTAGGTGAGCGCCCGATTTATCGCTTTGCTGAACCGACTGCCCTATTCTATGAACGCACGCCGTGGGTCGAAAATGTCATTCGCGGAAGAATCGCCGCGCTGGCAGCACTTACGCCTACAGACGATCAGTCCAGCAGCAATAACCAACCGGTTATCGTCACATCTGCCCGCGCGGTCATGCAGCGAACCATGCCTGTCAACCAGTTCCGCAAATCGACGCTGGTGCTTAAGCCGGGGCAGCGGCACACGTTGGATGTTCTGCTCGGTCGCTGGTTCAAGCTGGGTTATGAACCGGTAACGGTGGTGGTTGAACCGGGCACATTCAGCCGGCGCGGTGGTGTTGTCGATATTTTCCCACTGGCGGCGGATAAGCCAATTCGAATTGACTTTTTTGACGACGAGATTGAAAGTATCCGTGAGTTTGATCCTTCGACGCAGCGATCCGCCGACAAATTGGCGATGGTTGCGATTCCGCCGGCCCGCGAAGTGCTGCCAGAACAAACCCCGCCGCTGGCTGAACATCTTGCGCCGTATTTCGCCAGCCTGCCCTCTACGGGCGAGGATATGACCACGCCTAACCGCGATGTCGAAGCCATGACCAATGGGGTCGCGTTTCCCTACCTCGAACACTACATCCCCTACATTTATCCGCAGCCCGTGAGCTTATTGGATTATGCGCCGCCGGATGCGCTGATCGTGGTTGAAGATTGGGCAGAACTGCGCGATACGATTGCAGGCGTAGAGGAAGGCGCAATTAAAACCCGCGCTGAGCGCTTATCCGCTAACGAACTGGCCTCGGACCATCCCCTGCCTTATCTGACGTGGGACGCACTGGCGGAGGAGTTCGAGAACCGCAGCACCGTACATTTCGGCAGCATGATTTATGCCGATGATGACATTGAAGACGAAGACGCACCTATCGAAATAAAAGAGGAGAACCTGACGTTTCGCGGTGTATTTGCGCCGGAAGAACGTTTCGGCGGTCAGCTTAAACCCCTTCTCGCCCGCCTGCGAAATGCCAAAAAAACCGGCGATTGCGCGGTGGTTGTGTCGCAGCAGTCGGCGCGTGTGGCTGACCTGTGGCGCGAACAGGAAGGCTTCGTTCCCACGCTCAAAGATATTCTTGAGCCGCCCATGCCGGGAACATTTTTGCTGATCGACGGTGCGCTGGGTGAAGGTTGGAAACTGCGCTTGCCCGGTATCGAAGTGCATCTGCTGACTGACGCGGAAATCTTCGGTTGGAATCGTCCCGAACCTCGCCGCCGTAAAACGGTCACGAAAGGTCGCCTGCCTGAATCGAGTTACGCTGATCTTAACGCAGGTGATTTCGTGGTGCATCGTGATTACGGTATCGGGCGTTTCGGTGGGATGCGCCGCCGGACGATCGAAGGGAACGAACGCGAATATCTAGTGATTGAATACGCGGGTACGGATATGGTGTTCGTACCGATTCATCAAGCGGATCGACTGACGCGGTACGTCGGGCCGGATGACCGACCACCGAGTTTAAGCCGGCTGGGCAAACCGGACTGGGCAAAAGTCACCACTCAAGCGCGGAAAGCGGTCGAGGACGAAGCCAAAGAACTCTTGCAGCTATACGCCGAACGAATGGCGACTACTGGCTTCGCCTTTGCGCCGGATACAGCATGGCAGCACGAACTGGAAGCATCCTTCCCGTATGTCGAAACGGATGACCAAATGAGGGCTATCCGTGAAGTCAAGGGGGATATGGAGCAGCCTGTTCCGATGGATCGGCTGATCTGCGGTGAAGTGGGTTATGGGAAGACTGAAGTGGCGCTGCGAGCCGCATTTAAGGCAGTTATGGGTGGTAAACAGGTGGCGCTGCTCGTCCCGACGACTGTTCTGGCACAGCAGCATTATGAGAACTTTAGCCAGCGTTTGACGAACTTTCCGGTTAAGGTCGAGATGATCTCGCGCTTCCGCAACAAGGATGAACAGCGTGCCATATTGCCGCTGATCGCCAATGGTGAGATTGACATCATTATCGGCACGCACCGGCTGTTGCAAGATGATGTGATCTTTAACAATCTTGGGCTGGCGATCATTGACGAAGAGCAGCGCTTCGGGGTAACACATAAGGAATATCTGAAGCGGATGCGAACGCAGGTTGATGTGCTGACGCTGACCGCTACACCTATCCCCCGCACCCTGTATATGAGCCTGACGGGTGTGCGCGACATCACCATGATTCAAACACCTCCAGAAGAACGTCTGCCGATCATCACCCATGTTGGGCCGTTTGATGACCGACTGGTGCGCCAAGCCGTTGTGCGCGAGATGGAACGGGGCGGGCAGATTTTCTATGTCCACAACCGGATCAGCACAATGGATTCAGTGCGCGAACGGTTGGAAGAAATCGTGCCGGAAGCCCGCGTGGTGGAAGGTCATGGGCAAATGGACGAACGCCTGCTGGAAAAGGTTATGGGTGCATTCGGGCGCGGTGAGTATGACATCTTGTTATCAACCTCCATTATCGAAAATGGGATCGATATTCCCAACGCCAATACGCTGATTGTTGACCGTGCGGATTGGTTCGGCATGTCGCAGTTGTACCAGCTGCGCGGGCGAGTCGGGCGCAGTGCTCAACAAGCCTTCACATACTTCTTCCATGCCAGCAATAATCGGCTGACGGATGAAGCCCGTACCCGTCTGGAAGCACTGGCGGAATACACCGAACTGGGCGCGGGTTATCAAATCGCCATGCGCGACCTCGAATTACGCGGTGCAGGCGACATCCTCAGCACCCGCCAAACCGGGCATGTGGCGGCTATCGGGCTGCACCTGTATACGCAGTTGCTCACCCATGCCGTGCAGCAGCTTAAGAGCAACATCAACCAAGACATTCAACCGCCGCTGGTCGTTAGCAATGTAACGATTGATCTGCCATTGCCCGCATACTTGCCAAACGACTGGATCAGTGAGATGGAGCTGCGGTTGCAAATTTATCGACGTGTAGGCAGCTTGAACAGCATGGAAGATGTCGACATGATGCGCGATGAACTGCGTGACCGCTTCGGTTCACTGCCGCCAGCGGTAGATGGCCTGATGTACGGCATTGATGTCAAATTACTGGCGCAGCGAGCCGGAGCTACGGGTGTGATTACCATCAACGACACTATCCATATCAAGCTGCCCTATCTGGCAGAGATAAACCGCGAAAAGCTGCAAGCCGACCTCGATAACAATGTACGTGTCACCCGAACCGCCGTCATGCTGCCCACCGATGATGAAACGTGGCAACTACAGTTACTAGATGTACTAGCCAAACTGGCTGAAGGGGCGCACGCAGGCATCGGGTTGTAGTTTTTAAGCGGCCTAGTTCGGCAAGCGTCCCATCAAACCAAATACGCCGCGTATAAACCGGTGAAAACCGTCTGAAGTCTGCCCGAACATCGATGGGCAGGCTCCGGCAATCACGGTGATGTTATGATCGCGGCAGTACTCTACTGCTGTTTCGGAAACACTGCTGCCGGGTCCGTGTACACCACCATGCATCCATACGCGGTGTATACCTGCCTCGGCACAATCCCGCACAACATCATCGGTAACATCGGCATGGGTTACGATGATTACGCCATCCACCGAACCGGGAATTGCTTTAACGCTCTTATAACAGGTTGTACCTTCCACCACTTCAGCATTGGGATTAACCGGATAAACATCATAACCCTCATCCCGAAAGCGCCGGTAAATGGCGTTGGCTGCGCTGGAAGCATTGGTATGCGAAACACCGGCTACGGCAATCTTCTTCTGAGATAGAAAATCATCAACTTTTGTATTCAAATTGGTACTCATATACATCTCCCCATAGGCAAGAACCCGACACAAGACGTGCAAGATTAATTACATCTGGCATTACTGCAGGGCTGGATTTAGGTCAGTACCAGTGATGCTTGTAACAGGAGACAGATTACAGTCATCAGATTCAGGCCAAGTTATATTGAGGGGAAATGCCAATCATTAATCAGGCTTCACGGCGCACATCAACAAATGTACCTCCGGTAATTAGTTCTAACTGATCTAATGTAACACCAAATATGGCATTGCTTGCTCCACCCGCCGGGTATATCTGCGGGTAGCGTTTTAATGCGTCATCCAAATACACGGCGCGCGGTGCTGTACGATGAGCGAGGGGCGGCACACCACCCGGAGCATAACCAATTTGCTCAATACACTGCTCTGGCGTAGCGAACTTCACCTGCTTGCGCGAAACGCCAAGTAAAGCCGCTACTTTCCGGTCATCTACACGCTGGTCACCACTAGCGATGACCACAACCGCTTTATCATCTACGATAAAGCAAATACTCTTAGCGATTTGACCCAACTCACAACCAATCTCATCGGCAGCCAATTGTGAAGTAGCGGTCGAGTTTTCAAAAAAGCGAATTTTGATGCCTTGATTGAAAGTATCCAGAATGTCCTGCACATGCTGCGGCGTTAATGGCTCCATCGTTTTCTCCCGTACAGATAGTGATTATTTGGATCGAATGTTAAGACATTGGCTAAAAGCGCGCCAATGTTAAGAGTTTTGCAATAGATATTAAATTCTTTTATACTGCACAATATGAGGCTAACATATGATACACAAAGTATGACACTATCGTCGATAAAACGCGTACAAGTTAACCAAACCATAATTGAACTCATTGAAGGAGATATAACACGGCAAGATACGGAAGCAATTGTAAATGCCGCCAATTCATCATTGTTGGGGGGAGGTGGGGTCGATGGAGCCATCCATAGGGCAGCTGGCCCCGAATTACTCGTCGAAACCCGTACGCTAAACGGCTGCCGGACGGGTGATGCCAAGATCACAGGTGGATATAAGCTAAAAGCGAAATACGTTATCCACGCCGTTGGCCCTATTTATCAACGACAAAGTCCGATTGTTCCACAGATGCTTGCCAGCGCCTACCGCCGCAGTCTCGAAGTTGCACAAGCCAATGGCATCCACAGCATTGCGTTCCCCTCGCTTAGTACGGGTACGTATGGCTATCCTCTAGAAGAAGCTGCTCCTATTGCGCTTAAAACTGTAGTCGATTTTGTCGTTCAGCAAGAGAACATTAAAGAGGTTCGATTCATTTTGTTCAATCAGCAGACCTTGGAATATTTTGTGCGAGCGCTGGCTGAACTTTTACGCAAGGATCATGACAGAATCAAAGTCATGTGAACACTGCAATAACCCCAAAAGTTCAAAGTAGATAAAAACTCAATAATTGAGAACTCTACCGACATAGGGTCAAGATTTCGCAGTGCAATATCCAGACTGCACCAGATAGTCCACGCAAAGCAAATGTACGTAAAACCAAGCGCATATACCCATATAGATAAGGTGCTTGGCTCCATTATGTAGAATTTGCATTACTAGAATTAGGCAAGATCGTTCACTTCAAACAGAACGAACCGCCCCCGACACGATGAAGCCAATATAAATACCAAACAGCTTGCGATGAAGCTGTTTTGGGTACACCTTTTGTTAAACTGGTTTTATTCGGTTGGCAATGCTTGGAGGTTTGCCAAAACGCTCTGAAAGCCTTTGAAGTCACCACCGGAAACCGATTTGCGAATACGAGCATCGATCTGTTCAGCACTTGCCTGAACCTGTTCACGGTGGTTATTACCCTTTTTGGTCAGGTAAATACGCACGGCACGACGATCCGATGAATCAGGACGGCGTTCGATCATGTCTTTGTTTTGCAATTTATCGAGTATGGGCGTGAAAGATGTGGCTGCCCGGCCAACAGCGCGTGCTAACTCCGACGCGTGCTGACCATCCTGTTCATATAATGAACGCAGAATATACCATTCGATAACAGTAAGCCCGAGCGGCTCAACTACCTGACCATACACTTGGTCAAGATTTCGTAGCGCTATATCCAGATTGCACCAGATAGAGCCATTAAACCGCATAGATAGATTTTTCGAGTCACTCATTAGAACCACAGTCTCATTTCTCTGCATAGCAGCAAATTACAGCAAATTCAAGGGGGCTGCAAAAATAAACATTATTCAAGAGAAAGCAAAAGAACTAAGTCACCCAGACCTAGTTCATCACCAGAATTAACTAAATAAGGGGTGTCTGGTTTTAAACGCTTCCCATTTAAAAAAGTTCCATTTATAGAACTTAGATCTAATATATGAATCTTATCTTGATACCGTACAAAAACTGCATGGCGGCGAGAGACTCCTTTGTCGAGGGCTTTGAATTCTGCTAGATCTATATCCGGTATAAAGCTGCTCCGACTGTCTGATCTGCCTAATACAAAACCATCAGTCGTTGCAAGTGAAACCTTCACACTTTGCACAGAATTATCACTTACTTGAAGAGTCAAACTACTATCCATTCATACCTACAGTGTATTACTTCGGTCAGAATTTCTTAGGATTTTTATAATAATCGCTATAGTTTACAAACCACTACGATTATTACAATTGCATCTTGCGTAAGAGATAAACTAAGCCACACTATTATTGTTAATTATGCCACAAAAGGCAAGATCGCAAAACCCCTTTAATACCAATCGAAATAAAAATATGACATTTTTCATTATTCTCACGCGGTTTCTGACGAAGAAGCGGGTCTAAAATCACCGATTAATGAAAATTAGTTCTAAGGACTATCCATTAATTGCAAGCTTTATTACAGTCCCAAATTACCGATTTATCTATATAATACCATATAACACGCCCTAAAAGCAAAACTGTTATGGTCTGGGCATAGTAATATAATACCGTATGTTACACCAAAATGCAAAGAATCATTCGCTATTCAGGGGTAAAAAGTTAAAAAAGTTAATTACATAAGAAAATGCATAGAAACTATATTTTATAATACAGTTCTTTGTTGTGAACGGTCACAATTCTTTCATTCTTTGTGCATCAAGAAACATCTAACATATATTAGTTGTTAAAAATGCTTTAATTTAGTATGGCTAGCGTACTAAACATACTAAAAAGTTGTGGGGAAACTGTGGAGAGAGTCAAAATTTTTCTGATTTTTTGCAGTTGACGAGGTTTACGAATGACTCAAGGTCGCCATGTTGCGCTGTCTACATGATCCGTTGGTGCAAAACTAAGTAGTGTATTTTGACCCGATTCTTTGAGGTAATAAACTAGGTACTCCTGATTGATGAGCAGCCGCTTATCCGAAGCCAAACTGTGTTTGAAGCGAATCATCTCGCCATTTTCAGTATCAAGTGTGATTGGCTTCCAAAACATCCAATATGGGGGTAAATAATTTCCGGTTCGGTAGACACCGAAATGGATCTGCACACGGGCATAACGCCGCGACCGCCGGAACAAAACAACACCTGCGTACGCCAATGCCCCTACCCCCACCATCCACAGCCCGCCGACAAATAAAGTTAGGAGAAAGCTGCGCAATAAGATGATTGCGGGAACCATCAGCAGCAAAGCGGGTACAAGCGGTTCTAATACGACTTCGCGCCGTTGGTCGCTGTGGAGCTTGCCACGCCGATTTGCCAGCAGTCGTTCGCGCATTTGGGGGGAAACACGGGTATCAATAACAACATTCATAGGTGAAATACTAACCGCCATCCGGAACTTGTTCAAGGGCAGGCATTTTCGGACGGCTGCCCAATTGCAGCACCAATACACTGGCGACAATGAATACGCCGCCGATTAGCTGTACAGATTGCATTTGTTCATCCAAGAACAAACGCGCAAATATCAAGGTCAATATCGGCTCGACAGTGCCAATTATAGATGCACGCGCCGCACCAATCTTCTGGATGCCGACGGTTAAGAAAAATCCACCCAGCACGGTACTCACCGTAGCAATTGCCAACATCCGCAACCACAATTCGATACCGATGGGATGACCACTTGCCAACAGCGGCAGTGATAAAACAATCTGACCTATATTGTCCAGCACATTACCGGGCAGTTGTACCGCACGAAATGGGATAAGCAGCAGCAGGGTCAGTAACGCCCCGGTGGTAGTCCAAGCACTCGCTTTGCCTAGAGCAGTGTGTCCCTTCAGCCAGCGTCCGCTCAAAATGAAATAGATGGCGACCAGAAAAGCACAGAATATGGCTAGCAATACGCCGACCAGATTATCATTGCCAATGCCCTGTCCAAAATCCGGTACGGTTAGAAAAATACCAATGCTGGTCAGCACCAAGGCGACCCAACCTGCGGCAGGCAGCCGTTCGCCCATTAAAGCCGAAAGTACGGCAACAATCGTAGGATAGGTATAAAACAGAACGACGTATGTACCGGCAGGGATTCGCTCGAAGCCATAAAACGTGGCAACGGCTGCCGTCGCAAGCAGTGTACCCATCATCAACAGCTTAATACGCGGCAGCGGCTTATCACCATTTGGCATCCGCAGTGCCCGCACCATCAGCCAAACCAAAGGTGTAGCTAGGGCAAAACGCCAAGTTGCAATATCCAGCGGGTTTAGCCCTGCCACTTGAATGGCCTTGATGAAGACTGGCAGCAGCGCATAACCTGTCACCGAGGCTAAAACAAGCAGTACGCCATCACGTTCATTTCGCGTCATCATTACCCCGATATCATCCGACTACGGATGGCATATCGTCAATTATGGATTTGCCGGGCAGCGCTACACGCCGTACTTGAAGCAAAACCACACTCGCCAGAATCAGACTTCCACCCGCGATCTGGATAAATTCCAGACTTTCGCGCCGGATAATCACTGCCCAGATCAGGGTCAGAACCGGTTCAATCATGCTGATAATGGAAGCACGCGGCGCACTCAAGCGCTGCATTCCAGCATAAAAGGTGAATATCGGAATGACCGTGCTAATCACCGCCAGTCCTAAAAATCCGACCCATACGCTGAGGTTAGGCGGCACAGCAGTAACATCACCACGCACCGCAATAACAATCAACACGTAGATGAACGACCCGGTGATGCTCCATCCACTGGCGGCTGAAAGGTTACTTGTCCCCCGCAAAACACGATTGCTCAGAAGGATATAGAGCGAATAGGACGCGGCATTCGTCAGCACCAGCACCACACCAATGGGATCAACCCCGCCAAATCCTTGAAACAGATTCGGTACGGTCAACACTACGCCGACGAGTGTTAATCCCAGCGCCATCCATGCCCGTCCGGACAGCCGCTCGCCAAACAAAATCGCACCTACCGCCACCATCGCCGGATAGGTATAGATCAGCACCGTGTACAACGAAACCGGCACCCTTTCGACGGCAAAGAACGCCACCATCGCAACCACACCAAACAGCAACCCCAGCCCTATCAGCCGTGCGCGGGGTAAAGGCTCGGCCTTTACGGTCTTTTGACCGCGGCGCAGCCATCCCATTGCCAACCATGTAATGGGTGCGGCCATCACAAAGCGCCACACCAGAATATCCAGCGGGTTAAAAGTGCTGTTATCGTAAATAAACTTGGTGAAGATAGCGAAAAAAGAATATCCTGCTGCCGAAATGAGGATCAGCAGCAAGCCGTCGCGTTGGGTGCGGTTCATAGGTATCCTGATGGTGCGGAATATTGAGTGATAAGTATATGGGCAGTGCAAGCAATTGTACAACGCCAGATGGAACCATTACTTAATCGTAATCAGCGCCTGTTCAGCGAATTTTTCGAAGCGACCCTGCCGATCAATCCCTATTACTTGCATGAAATAATCAGTGGCTTTGGCTTGGTTGCCCAAAATTAATTCTACCTGTCCGGCTGTATACATAAATACCGAGAAATAGGGCACATTTTTTTGATCTTTAAACTTAAGCGCCTCTTGCATAGCTTTTTTAGCATTGGCTACATCGCCAACTTTGGCCTTTGCCCAAGCATAGGTTATCAGATTTATTCCTCGCGAAGCCTCCTTGGACGAGAGGTAGAAAGGCATCGGAAGTTGAAGTGCGAATTCCATCAACTCCACCGCACGGTTGGCATCCAAACCCTGAGATAAGTACCAACTAGCTAATCCTTCATAAAGTACGGGGATTTCTGGTTGAATCAGGATAGCTAATTCCAGTAAGCGCTTCGCTTCACCGTAGCGACCTTGAAACAGCAACTCGCTCCCATAATTATTTAGCGCAACCGCCTCGAAAACTTTCGCACTTTGGTGCACTGCCAAGGCGTAACGTTGAACTTTTTCACTTTCAGCAAAGTGATCGCTAAATATATAGGCCAAACTGTAGGAGGACGTTGGTCTCAAACCCCGCAATAGTGGGAAATTTAGTAATAACAACCATCGCTTTATCGTTAAATCGTATTGACCCCGATACAAGGGAGTCGTTGTCCAACTTAAGAGAAATCCAAACACAACAATAGGTACATAAACGAAAATAAATCCTAACCCAATATCGTGAGTAAGCAGCGTAGACACAATCATGGAGCCAACTACCCACAGGATTAGAAACGCCCCCAACGGCGACCTCAATTGGCTAGGGACAGTCGGTAAATCCAGTGCTTTCACCTCAGCCAAATATTGTCCAATAAGCTTACGATGCTTCATTCGATTGATCGCAAAAACAATTACTACGCCTATTATTGTGATGAGGGGCAATACACTGAATAGGAACGCTGCACAATTGCATTTCCCTTGAGTCGAAGAATAGGCGGGTGTTTGGAATAAGACGAGTGTTATCAGAATAAGGTAGACCAGTATCGCCACCAGAATCCCCCAACGAAACCGATTTGCTCGCTTAAGACGTTTTATTCGTTGTGCTAATTCGACCAAATTAATTGCATCAGACATGAGGTGTCCCAACTACATTTTCAACAACACTATAAGTATATAGTTGAAACAAAAAGCGGTATCGAATCTAACGATACCGCTTCATTGAACTGATTCTTTGAACTTCGATACTACTTCAGTATCGCCGCTGCAATCGTAATTTTATCAGTCAAATTAGTCGCAAGGAATGGCAGGATACCCATTACAACTGTACCCGCGAAAGCCACATAAATCGCCCAGTTGACGTATTCGGTCGCGCCTTCAGCCTTATCACCCTCGCCATCACGCAGATACATATTGACGATGACACGCACATAATAGAACGCGCTCACCACACTCGTCAGCACACCGATGATCGCCAGCGGAATGAGGTTGGCTTCTAGCGCCACACGGAACACATACCACTTGCCGATGAAACCGGCTGTTAGCGGGATACCGGTCAAACTCAGCATGAACACCGCCATCATGAAAGCCAACGCCGGACGGCTCTTTGCCAGCCCAACGAAGTCTTCAAGACTTGTGCCTGTACCGTCGTCCTTTTCAATCGCCATCGCCACGCCGAACGCGCCCAAGTTGGTAAACATATAGGCGATCAAGTAAAGCAGTGCCGCCTGAATTGCGCCTACGCCCAACCCCGCCGTACCCGCTGCTGCCACTGCCATCATGATATAACCGGCATGGGCGATCGATGAATAAGCCAACATACGCTTGATATTGGTTTGGGCGATCGCGACGAAATTACCGAGAAGCAGTGTCGCCGCCGCAACCAACCAGAATGTCTGCTGCCATGCGGCGATTGTCTCGCCACTGGTCAGGACGAATGTCGGCAGCGCGACGACCACAATCCGCAGCAGCGCAGCGAAACCGCCAATCTTTGCACCAACGCTCATGAAAGCCGTTACCGGGGTTGGCGCACCTTCGTACACATCCGGTGTCCACATATGGAACGGAACCACCGCCACTTTAAAGCCCAACCCCACCAGAATGAGGCCAGTACCCATCAGCAACAGGAAGGCGGATGAACCGCCAGTCGCCACAATCCGTTCGACAGCGACAAAAATCGTGGACAAATTAGTTGAACCGGTCGCGCCAAACACCAGCGCCGAACCGTAAACAAAGAAAGCGCTGGCAAACGCGCCGAGGATGAAATACTTCATACCGCTTTCTTCCGAGCGCACATCCGGCACACGGAAAGCTGCCAGCACGTACAACGGAATACTCAGCAGTTCCAGCGCCACGAAGATCGTTACCAGATCATTGGCACTCGCCATAAACATGATACCGCTCAGGCTGAACAGAATGAGCGCATAAAATTCACCGCGCTCGATGCCTGTGCGCTTCAAGTAGTCAATACTCATGAGTACGCTGATGAAGCCCGTTACGAGGATGATGACGTTGGCAACACTCGTAAAACCGTCAGCGATGTACATGCCTAGAAAAGCCGTGCCTGTTTCGTTGAAGGTGAACATATTCACGACGAAACTCAGGACAATAATGCCCAGTGCCAGAAAAGCCGTCACGACTTTGCGGTCACGCGGGACGAACAGCACATCCACCAGCAGCAGCAAACAGGCTCCCACCGCCAGCACCACACCGGGCGCGGTCATCCACAGGTTTAAATCAGCAAAACTGGGAACTGAAAACATAATCTACCCCTAAAACCGTTGAGGCACTTCTAATAAAGGCGGCTCATAAGCCGCCCCGGCCAATCTATTTAGCGCAGTACAGTGCTCGCTACATTACTCAGGTTCTGTGCCACCTGATTAACTGTCGGCCCCATCGAGTCGAAGAACGCTTTGGGCTGTACACCAATCCAGATAATAACAACAATCACCGCCACCAGCACGGTAGTTTCGCGCCAGTTGAGCTTCTCTAGATGTTTATTTTCTTCGTGGGTCACTTCACCCATGAATACCTTCTGATACATATACAGAATGTACACAGCCGCCAGAATGACACCCAATGTGGCGAACAGTGTGAAGAAGAAACCTAATGTCGTGCTGCCCAATGATCCCAACAAAATGGTGAACTCGCCTACAAAACCATTCAAACCGGGCAAGCCCATGCTGCTCAGTGCGATAACAAGGCTCAAGCCGCCAAAGACTGGCAGCACCTTCCAGATACCGCCATACGCAGCGATGTCTTTGGTGTGGCGGCGTTCATACAACACACCGACGAGCAAGAACAAGCCGCCCGTGCTAACACCATGATTGACCATCTGCAAAATAGCACCCTGAATACCCAGCGTATTCAGCGCGAAGATGCCGAGTATCACGAAACCCATATGGCTGACCGATGAATACGCAACCAGCTTTTTCACATCGGTTTGGGCATATGTGACCCATGCACCATAGATGATGCCGATTACGGCTAAGGTCGCCACGAAAGGAGCCCAATAAATCGAGGCCTGCGGGAACAGCGGCAGGCAGAAGCGGATGATGCCGTATGCGCCGAGCTTCAGCAGCACACCTGCCAGAATGACCGAACCTGCTGTTGGCGATTGAACGTGCGCGTCCGGAAGCCAACTATGAAACGGCCAGATCGGAACTTTAATCGCGAATGCAATCAGGAAGCCGAGGAACAGCACCGACTGTACGCTGAACACATCGCTCATCGGGAAAACCAGCGCACCCGACTGAATGAGGGTGATGATTTCCGGCAGTGAGAACGTTCCCGCGTTGATGCCGACATAAAGGATCGCCAGCAGCATCAAGATCGAACCCGCCATCGTGTACAGGAAGAACTTGACGGCGGCATAAATGCGTCGTTCTGCACCCCAGATACCGATCAGGAAGTACATCGGAACCAGTGTCACTTCCCAGAAGATGTAGAACATGAACAGGTCTTGTGCCATGAACACGCCCAGCATAGCGAATTCCAGCAGCAGCATAAACACGTAGTACAGGCGATCCCGTCCACGTTCATGCAGCACATGCACCCCAAACGAGCTGAGGATGGCAATCGGCATAATGAAGGTCGTCAGCACAATCAGCAGGATGCTCACGCCATCCACACCGATGTAGAAGCTGATGCCGAGACTCGGTATCCACTCCATTTGTTGTGCAAACTGCAAACCGGGGTTGGAGGCGTTAAAGGTTGCCCACATCACCAGCGAAGCCACAAATGCTGCCCCACTGAAGCCGAGTGCCGTCCACTTAATATTTTCATTTACATGCCCGTCTGCACCCTGCTCTCGCATGAGTAACAGCGGGATAATCCCAATCAGCGGTAGAAATAACACCACTGTCGAGAGTGAAATCGCAGAACTTACCATAAGTACGCTCTCCTCAAAATCCGGCTGCGTTCAAAACTGAACCGCACGATTGCCATTATAACCAACCTACCGCTGTAGGGCAGGGAGTATCAAAATTACGATCACCAGTACCACGCCCAGCATTAAACTGATGGCGTAAGTACGCACATATCCGGTCTGTACCAACCGTACTCGACCGCTTACCCAGCGCACGATACTGGCGACACCATTCACAATGCCATCAATCAGTCCCAGATCAACCGGCTTGCTCAACAATTGCGCGATGCCGTTGAAGCCTTTGGCGATGACAGTCTCGTGGAAATAATCATGCCAAAAGCGCCAGTCCAGTGTATCTGCTAGGAACTTCGACATGCGATTAAACGGATTCTCGAATAGCTTGAAGTAGGTTTCGTCCCAGTACAAACGAGCGTTCGCCAAACCGAAGATGGTCGCGCCACCCGACGGAATGCGATCAACCAATGGATCATGGTCTGTTACTACAGACGACTTACCGCGTCCATAAATCGAACGTGCCGCAAAGATTGCAAAGATCGCCAACCCCAGCGTGAAGATCGCGATTCCCGGTTGGAAATCAGCGGCGTGCGCATGGACGATACTATATTCCAGCCACTCGGTGAAGTTGTGCGCGGTAAAGATATTCTCTAATCCCAAGACATTCTTGGGCGTGTTAATAAAACCACCGAAGGTACTGAGCAGTGCCAGCACCATCAACGGGAAGGTCATCGAGAATACACTCTCCGGTGCATGGTCGGCTGCCTCCGAACGGGCTTGACCAAAAAACACCATCTCGATCTGCCGCCACATATAAAATGCGGTGAACCCCGCCGCGGCGACCAACAACACGAAGGCAATGAAACCACCGGCAGAACTGAGGAATGAACCACCCTCAAGTCCGCGCAGCCATGAATCTGCCAGAATTTCATCCTTTGACCAGAAGCCAGCCAGCGGGAAGATACCTGCCAGCGCCAGAGTCCCGATCAAATAGGTAATAAAGGTAATCGGCATCTTACGCGCCAACCCGCCCATGTTGCGCATATCCTGCGGGTCGAACTCCGGCTCGTCATGATGCTCATCACCGTGAGCATCCGCATGTGCGTCATGCCCATGACCACCTGCGCGTTCGTGTGCCAGATGTTCACCATGTTCCATACCGTGAATGACCGAACCACTGCCAAGGAACAAAAGCGCCTTGAAGAAAGCATGTGTCACCAGATGGAACATCGCCGCGCCATACGCGCCCACGCCAACTGCCGCCACCATGAACCCAAGCTGGCTCACGGTACTATAGGCCAGAACGCGCTTAATATCCCACTGCCCCAACGCTACATAACCAGCCATGATCGCTGTCGTCGCGCCGATGATAGCGACCACGAACGAGGTGAACTCGGCATTGTAGAAAAACACGTTGCTGCGACACATCATATACACGCCGGCAGTAACCATCGTCGCGGCATGGATCAGAGCACTAACCGGTGTTGGGCCCGCCATAGCATCCGGCAGCCATACAAACAAGGGGATTTGTGCCGATTTACCCGTCGCGCCCAAAAGCATAAACAGGGTAATGATAACCAGCACCGTATCAATTGGCAGCGAGAACGGACCAAAATCGACTTGATGATTCTCTTTGACCATGCGCTCGGCCTGTCCAAAAACGCCAAGCTGCGCGGTCGGGATGTGATCGTTATTGACATAAACGAGTCCGGCAACCTCGGTAGCATGACCCTCGCCCTCAGTAGCCGCGGCTTCACCTTCTACCGGATGGGCTTCACCCTCGGCGGCGGCGGCCTCCGTACCGTGTGACTCACCTTCAGCCACCACTGCCGCATGTTCCCCGCTGGCAGCACTTTCATGTGCCAACATATCGACGTTGGTGATTTCTCCGGGACGGAAATAATCCAGTGTGCCGAATGTCCAGAAAATCATGAACACTGCCATCAAAATGCCGAAGTCACCCACACGGTTGGCAATCATGGCTTTACGGGCAGCATTACTATTGCGCCAGCCCACGCCCTTCGTCCGGTCGAACCAGAAGCCGATCAGTAAGAACGAGCATAAGCCCACGCCTTCCCAACCGACGAACATCATCAGGAAGTTGTTACCAACCACCAGAATAAGCATGAAGAACAGGAACAGGTTAAGGTAACTGAAGAAGCGTGTGAAACGTGCATCGCCATGCATGTAACCGATGGAATAAATGTGGATGAGCGAGCCAACACCCGTCACCACCAGCATCATGGTTACGCTGAGGGTATCCACCCGCAGTTGCCACGGAATACTGACATTTTGCGAAGCAATCGTAATCCAGCCATCAAGAAACGGTGGGTTGACCACCGCTGACTCATAGCCAGTTCCGCGCAGGTATGTCCACAGCAGCACCGCTACGCCAAACGACAACAACGCTGCTGTCGTACCGAGGATGCTTGACTGTCGCTCACCCAGCCGCGATCCCACAAACAGGTTAATAATAAACCCGATGAGCGGGATAAAAAGAATGAGTGTCACTAATGACGGGTAATTTTCCATAATGCCCCTCTGTATCGAGCAGACTTAATCAGCTTACCGGATGAACAACTTACTCCGCGCCCGGTACTCACGACTTGGTACTGCCCTGCCTACCCTTCCATCTGGTGCAATTCGTCGACGTTAATACTCTGTTTGGTGTGGAAAATCGCCACGATTAGCGCCAACCCCACCGCTACCTCTGCTGCTGCCACCGCAATGACAAAGAACACGAACAGGTGACCCTCCATCTGGTTCCACTGTTTCGCAAAAGCAACCAGTGCCAGATTAGAAGCGTTCAACATCAGTTCAACCGACATGAACAGCAGGATAGCGTTACGGCGCAGCAGTACGCCCATCGCCCCCAGAATAAACAACACCGCGCTCAAAATCACAAAATCGGTTGTATGAAGCATTCTTCACTCGCTCCTGAAATTACCCTGATTGGAACAGACACCCAATAACGTGTCTCTGCGTCAATCTCCGGCTGCTTCCGGCTGCACATCCGGCAAACGCGGAATATTCTCACCGCTTACATCCTGCCCGATCTGGTCGCCGATGACGTTTGTCAGCGGCTTCATCACCTTACGACGTATATCACGACGGCGTGGTTGGAAGCCTTCTTTATGCGTCAGCGCAATCGCGCCTACCATAGCCGCCAGCAGCAAAATAGCGATCAATTGGAAGGGCAGCATGTATTTGCTAAACAACAAATTACCAACCGCCTGCGGACTGCCAAATGGTTCGGATGATTTATCGACCAGAGGAATAGCTACATTGCGTGTGCTGCCGCCGAGTAATGTCTCGGTTCCCAGCACCAGCAGTTGAGAGGTATCACGCTTGATGTTATAAACTTCCGCGTTATCCAATATGGCTACGGATGCCAGTTTGCTCAGATCTTTCTGGTTCGCGTCGACTTCGGTGAAAACCCACGACCGCTGACTGGCATCCTCACTCAGAAGTGGCAGTTCAACCAATGAACCGGGCTGAATATCGCCCTGCACAATCCGGTCGTCGCGCAGATCAAGTTTCGGCTCGGCATTGTCGGAGGCCGCACCAAAATCCACCAGATTAACCGGTTTGTCATAACCGTTGAAAATTGCGACCCGCGCCGTACGTGAATCCACCGGTTCCAAATTGCTTTCCACCAAACTGACCTGAGGCGGTGTGCTGGTCGTGCCACCGTAGGCCACAGCAGTATAGGTATTCGCCTGACGGGTGGTTTCTCCAGACAGTTTAATGGTTACCGTCTGGGCGACAGTATCTGTACCCGCTGGATTAAGCGTAATTGTGTAATCACCCGGTTCGACCACTTTGAAATCGGTCGACTTACCGAATGACAAGCCGCTAGCGAATAACTCGCCGTTAGCATACACATCAACCGTCCCTGCATATGGCGCGGCATGTACCACGCGCAGGTTCGGCTCGCGGGTGATGGGTGAGTTCAATTCAATCTTGCCGGTGATGATGCTGTAAAACGACACCATCGCGAAGGCCACCGCCAGCGCTGTACCCACAATTTCCAACCAGCGAAAACGGCGTACAGGCGCGTTGAGCTTCTCCGCACCCAGCAGCATGATGACAAATAAGAACAACACCATAATCGCCCCGGCGTATACAGCAATCTGTATCATGGCGAGGAAAGGTGCGTCCAACATCAGGTATAACAGAGCGACACAGGCAAAGTTCACAATCAGGAACAAGGCGCTGTGGACGGGGTTATCGCTCAGTAACATAGCTACTGCGGCGAAGACTGCCATACCCATAACAATAATAAACAGTGCTTCCATATGTAATTCCCACTATTGGATGCTGACTGCCGACGTTTGTGCAGTTTAGCGCAAACTACGTCAGACTTCAAATCTCAAAACACATAATTAGGGGCGGATTTTAAGCCCGCCCCTGTCTTTCGTCAATCATTTAGAGATACTGATCACCACTCACCCGCGTAACCGGGGTCATATGGCTCAAATTGAGAAAACGGATAACCCCATTTGAGTGCAGTCGACTATCGCAGATGCAATAAGTCATGCGCAACCCATGACACCAACATATCTCCCGCGCTGAGGCATACCGCTTATCAAAAGGCAGGTCGTTTAACCCTCACTGCCCCACAAACAACTTGCTCACATTCATTCAGGCTACAACGGGTTTGGCATATCCGGTATCGAGCGCGTATAAACCCCCGGCTCGACAGTTTGCGGCGTTGCCGGCATTCCCTCGGCAGGCGGATCAATCAACATATCTTTGGTGAAAATAGCATCGCGGCGGTCAGTAAAGCTCAGGCGATGTTCATGCCCCAGCACAATCGCTTCTGTCGGACAGGCATCTTCACAATAGCCGCAAAAAATGCAGCGCAGCATGTTGATTTCATAGGTCTTGGCATAGCGTTCACCGGGACTAAACCGTTCTTCGTCCGTGTTTTCTGCCGCCTCAACCCAGATGGCATCCGCCGGGCAAGAAGCCGCACACAGCGAACAACCGATGCACTTTTCCAAACCATTGTCATAACGCTTGAGTTCATGTCGCCCTTTGTAGCGTTCAGAAAACTCCTGCACCTGTTCCGGATACTGAATCGTAACGGGTTCTTCCAGCAGATGCTTAAACGTTGTCGCAAAACCGCGTATTACATTCATATTCTAAACCACTCCTCCAACCCGTTTCCATTACATCGTGTACCAAGTCCCGCTGCTCAGGAACTCGGTATTATCAGTGATTAACTGTGTGCTCTAGCCCTTGTTGGCTTTCTTCTCGCGAATCTTTTCCAGCATCGCCTGCTTATCAAACTTGGGTTTGGCACCGCCCGCCGCTGCTGGTTTCGCAGTTTCTGCGGGTGCGGCCTTCGCAGGGGCAACCACCGGAGCAGGTACGGCAGCTGCTGCTTGCTTCACCGACGCAGCTATTGTCTTTTGTACGGGTGCGGCCTCGCCGCGAAATGTACCGTACTGCTTGGCGAAGGTCACACTAGGGTTTTCTTTGATCGCCAGCGCATTTTCAGTCTTGACCGGATTCGGGCCAGTCGCGGCAATCTTCTCTAGTTGTTTGATGGTGAACTGTATCAGAGAGAACGGAATAGCCAGCAGCGCACCAACAAACGTCAGAATGCTCCAACCGATACCGGTCTGTGCGCCCGTAATAATTGGATCATCCGCCATTTCCTCGGTTGTCTCGGATTGTTCAGTCTTACCCATCTGGCGCAGATACATCCAACCACCACCCGCCACCAGTACGAACAATACACCTGCCGCTATACCGTAAGCCGCCGTACTCTGGAAGGCATCTCCAATGACCAGCGATACAGCCGTCCAGATGACCGATACCAGAGCCAGTGGCAGCAGCACCTTCCAGCCGAATTGCATGAGTCTGTCGTAACGGATACGCGGCAGTGTCGCACGAATCCAGATCATGAAAATTAGCAGTAGTACGACTTTGCCGATCATCACCAGCGGGCCAAGGATCGGCACACTATTGACCAGTCCAAAGCCATCCTGATAACCGCCCAAGTACAACGCCGAGAAAATCAGGCTGATGGCGATCATACCCAGATATTCCGCCATCATAAACAGCGCGAACTTCATACCGCTGTACTCGGTCATAAAGCCTGCCGTCAATTCTTGCTCAGCTTCGACCAGATCAAACGGCGCACGGCTGACTTCCGCCAACAGAGCGATGAACAATATGCCCGCCGCTAATGGATTTTGGAAGATGAACCAGTTCCAGATCATCGGCTGTGCTTTTGAAATATCGCCCAATGCCATGCTGCCGACGATCATCACAGGAACAGCCATACCGAGGCCGAGTGTCAATTCGTAGCTAATCATCTGTGCCGAAGCGCGCAAGCCACCCAACATGGAATACTTGTTGTTACTCGCCCAACCCGCCAGCACAATACCGTATGTCCCTATGCTGGTAATGCCCAGAATATACAGAACACCGACACTGGGGTCAGCCAACCCTAACGGTATCTGGTACCACCTGCCGTCAAACCACGGAATGAGTAAATCCGGCCCCAGCGGGATAACGGCCAGCACCACCAACACGGGCACGGCCTTAATCATCGGTGCGATAAACCACACCGCATAAGAAACACCCGCCGGTGTGATGTCTTCTTTCATAATCAGCTTGACTGCATCCGCTGCTGGCTGCATCAAACCCATCGGCCCTACGCGGTTCGGCCCCACCCGCTGCTGGAACCACGCAATAAACTTGCGTTCGAGCAGTGTCGTATAAGCGAAACCTGTAATCACCACCAGCAGCAAAATCGCCGAATAGGCGAAAGCGTGGATAGTCGAGCATGTTGAATCCGTCTTGCAAACCACAACCGTTGACGGATCAACCCGTCGCGACGGATTAAACACAAAATTCAGGATGGCATCACCAATCGTGAAGATCACACCTCCGTTGCCAGAAAGTAGGTTCACGACATCGTAAATCACCGCGCCAACCACTGCCAATGCAATCAATGCGCCCACAATCATAGCAGGGTGAATGCGGAAACCGCCGCCTGACCCTGCGTTTGGATTGCTATTCATTGTTGATTCAGCCATCAAAAGCCCCTTCAACTCTCTTTTACAAGATACGTGAGGGCAAACATTCCGCCCTCACCGCTTTATTTACTAATCTCACGCACTGCATTCAAACAAACACCCGCAAACTCAAACCTTCACGACCGACCCCGCCGCAATACTCATCGGCGCAGGCGTGTCACTCAGATGACGTGGCAGCACCACCGTGCCTTTTGGCGCACCACCATTGACATGCGCCCGTGCCACAACCGGCAGTGCTTCGCCAATCGCGATTTGCACAGTATCACCATCGCTGATGCCCATCTTCTTGGCATCGGCGCTGTTAATCTCTACGAATGAATCCGGCACACGGGCATGTACCAATTCTGCCGAACGGAAAACGCGCTCTCGGTTGTATAGACGTGTGACCGGAACCACAATCATCTGGCCTTTTGGCAGGTCAGCCTTACCGCCGCCGCGTGCCGCCGGTTCGACCTTCTCACCACTATCAGCAGACGACGGAATTTGTACACCAACTCCGCCCTTGTTCTGGTAAGCCGTGCCACCGTAATACAGGTCATGCCCACCCACATCAGGGAATTGGCGTTCGACCTTCGAAATGTCGGCATATGTGCAGCCGACAAACGCTGGTACAGTCTTGGAAATCTCCTGCATCACACTGGCTGCGGACATCTTAACTTTGCCCTGTCCCAACTTCTCACCAATGCGACCCAAAATTTGCCACGCAGGCAGTGCCTCGCCCAACGGCCCTTGTCCGGTATAGAAGCGCTGTACGCGCCGTTCACCGTTCACAAATGAGCCGTCACGTTCTGCGAAACTCTGGATTGGTAATGCGGCTGTCGCCCATTCCGGCGCTTCATCTTTGAACAGACTCAGGTAAATAACATTCTTGATTTTGCTCAACCACTGCTTGGCAGTCGGATCATCCAGCAGCAAATCTGCCTGTGCCACAATCAACACCTTGGGCGGGTTCTGGATGATATCTTGCGTGACTTCCGGTGTAAAACCTAGATAATACTGACCCATGCCGTTCGCACCCGGCAGTGGTGAAAGCAGCCCATTATTGGGCTTGCCGACATGACCACTTTCAATCAAGAAATTAGCTGCGCTTTGCATCAGTGCGCCGCTGGTTTCTAGCGTGAGTCCTTCTGCACCCGCGACCACGATCAGATTAGCGGCTTCGGTCAGCTTCTTAGCGTACTCGCCATATTTTTCGCGCAGGAGGCTAAACGCATTTGAGGCATCGGGGTAATCGTAACGAATAGTTTCGTTGGCGAAGTCATCCATGCGCGTCGGACGGGCATTCATCACAACGACATACGCGCCACGATCATGCGCCTGCTTAATCCGCAGCCGCCAAATCGGCACTTCTTCTTCCAAGTCACTGGCGACCACCAGAACTGCATCACCCTTGCCCAGCTTGCTCAAGTTCGTGCCCAAGCCTACGCCAACTTGCGCCACCAGATCAGCACCAGCATGGGTTGGGGGCCATGCACCGAGGCGCTTGCCACCCGCACCTGTAACCAATTGTTGCAGCGCGTACAAATCTTCATTGCTCATGCTGCTGCCAGCAATTGCCGCAACATCATCGCCAGCTGTCTTTAGACGGTCAGCCACCAGTTGCAGCGCTTCATTCCAATTGATTTGCTCCAAGCTGTCGCCTTTGCCTACCATCGGCTCCATCAAGCGGCTTGCAGTATCGCGTGTGAAATGATGACCGAAACGAGTCTTGTCACTAATCCAGATTTCATTTACGTATTCATTCTGGCGTGGCATCACCCGCTTAATCATCGCTCGACCACCAAAATCGCGATCAATGCGTGTGCTCAAGCTGATGTTGCTGCCTGCTGCATCGAACGGGCAAATGCTCGGCACTTCCGTCAATTCCCACGGACGCGCACCAAAGCGGAAATCCGCCGTTGTCAGCGCGCCCACCGGACAAATATCAGTCGTGTTGCCGGAAAAATAGGTATCAAAACCGGGGTCGCTGTTGGTAATAATCTGCAAACGCCGTCCACGTTCGTGGAAAGCCAGCACATCATCACCCACGACTTCCGCCTGATACCGCACGCACCGCGCACACTGAATGCAGCGCTCTTCATCGAGGAAAATCAAGTCGCCCAGTGGCACATGCTTATCAAGATGCTGCTTATCATCAAAGTCCATACGCGTCACACCGGGGCCATGACGCATGGTTAGGTTTTGCAGTGGGCACTCGCCGCCCTTGTCGCAAATCGGGCAGTCCAGCGGATGGCTGGTCAAAATAAACTCGACCACATTCTTCCGCGCCATCGTGACCGCATCAGTATTGGTGCGGATCGCCAAGCCTTCGCTGACCTTATTGGTACAGGCCGTCTGCATCTTCGGCTGCCACTTAACCTGTGCCACGCCCGCCTCATCGCGGACGATTTTCTTCTCTTTGGGGTCAAAAGCTGAACCCATCTCCACGAGGCACATGCGGCACATGCCTACCGGAGCCATCTTCGGATGGTAACAGAACACCGGAATGTCGTTACCGATCCACTTGGCGACATCAACAAGGTTTTGCCCCGCCGGAACCTGATATTCCTTGTCGTCAATAAAAATCGTGACTGTTTGCGTCATGTTCGCTACCATCAGTTATCTCACTCACTCAAAAAAACGAGAACAATTCTAGTGTAGCTAATCTCTGTCCAAAAGACGAGAACTAGTATTCCTAATGATGTCTTTTACAGCTCAATCTATCGGCTCGATGATCGTACCCGCACGTCCCAACGCCCTTAGATTGTAACCATCAATCGCCCAACCGCCATTTTGATACACCAGTTGGAATGCCACGAAATGATCACCATCAGCATCAGCGGCACGTCCGGCAACGTACCCTAGATCATCTCTTATCGAAAAGTTGTTAAAAGACCAATCCTTAAGCGTGTTACCCGTGAACGATTCGCCGAAGTTCGATCTACTTTCCTGCTCCTGTAAATCCGGGGTGAACATCGCGTAGGCATCATCCAACTTGTTGTTTCGCAGCGCCTCCATAAAGGCGTTGGCACTGTCACCCACTTCTCGCGTGCTGTCCAGCATCCCGCTGAAAAGCTTGATACCACCCAACACACCAATGACCCCACAAACCCCGCAGGCCACTACAATCAGCAACCCAATGATACCGAGTCGCTTAATCATAACCGCCGTTGAACCTTTTCTAGTCCTGCCAGTGCACGGTCACGCATGGCCTGCTCCATGAAGCCCCAATCTGCGATCTCAAAATGAGCCTCTGCCATCTCATAGGCACACTGAAAATCAGCGTGTGCCAGCGCGTATTCTCGCAGGTCCATGTACATTTCACCACGCAGCACATAATTCGCAGCGGATTCGGGAGCAACTTCTATCGCTTGGGTTAGGCTTTCCAACCGCGCCGACAAATCTGCCGGACTACTAAGGAACATACGCCGCACCCGTTGCAGGGTGCTTGGCGGAGTTTGTAAAATAATAGGTACTTGTTCTTGTGTATCGTTGACGATTTCCACCGCATCCGGCACATCCGCTAACGGCTCTTGCACAACTTCATCGCGCACTTCTGCATAAACTTCTTCGATATTCTCCTCATCTGTGTGCTCAGACGAAAAGTCAGCCGGCGCGCTCGTTAATTCTGGCTCGTGTTCAATTACCAAATCGCCGTTCACTGGAATATCAAAATCATCAACAAGGACAAGATCGCTCTCATCCCCTTCAACGATCTCGCTGTTCTCAATATCATGAGGAGCGAAGTCGTCTAACTCTGGATTATCTGGGTCTCTGCGGTCCAAATTGTGTTTCAGTCCCCCGCAGCCGCGCCTTGCTTGGCAGGTGCAGATGTCGTCTGGTTAGCAATGTGTTTCTTGAAATCTTCTGGGAAGTTTTTCGCTGTATGAATAATCGGGTTAGCAGCAAAATCGCCCAAAGCGCACAGGGTTGTACCCTGCATATTCTTGGCGACGTTCACAATCAGGTCAATGTCGTTGGCCTGCGCTTCATTCGCCATAATCCGGTCAACCACCTTGTCGATCCAGTACGTGCCTTCGCGGCATGGCGTACATTTACCGCAGCTCTCGTGCTTGAAGAACTTGATGACCTTCGAGGCCACCCAAGTCATATCAACCGTCTCATCCATCACGATAACCGAGGCTGAACCCAGAATTGACCCGGCCTTTGCCATATCCTCATAAGAAAGTTTGGTATCCAATATCGGGTCATCATTGCCGTTAACGCGCATGACAGGTCCCGATCCACCCGACGGCAAAATGCCCTTGATCTGCTTGCCACCCTTGATGCCACCAGCGTGGGTGTACAGCAATTCGCGCATGGTGATGCCCATCGGCAGCTCGTAATTACCGGGCTTTTCCACATGCCCGCTAACACAAAACACCTTGGTTCCGGCGCTTTGCTCGGTTCCGATCTTCTTATACTCTTCCGCGCCGTTCGTCATAATCCACGGCACATTCGTCAGGGTTTCGACGTTGTTGATAACCGTAGGCTCGCCGTACAGGCCGCCGCCCTTATTCGCCGGAAAAGGTGGACGCACTCGCGGTTGTCCCAGCTTGCCTTCCAAACTTTCGAGCAGCGCGCTTTCCTCACCGCAGATGTACGCACCCGCGCCAAGGTGGGTATAAACTGGGCACGACCAACCGCTGCCCATGATGTTGTCGAAGACGTAGCCGCCTTTTCGCGCTTCCTCAATATAGCCATCCAGCGCGTGGCCTTGATCCCAGAACTCGCCGCGCAAATAGATGTAAACGGCTGTCGCCTGAATCGCGTAGGCACAAATCAACGCACCTTCGATCAGTTGGTGCGGGTTCGTCTCAATGATTTCGCGATCTTTAAACGTACCGGTTTCGCTCTCGTCGCAATTCACCGTCACGTACTTAACCGGTTCGGATTGTGGGATGAAACTCCACTTCAAACCGGTAGGGAAGCCCGCGCCGCCGCGACCACGCAGCCCCGAAGCCTTCACCAGATCAATGACCTCGGTAGGCTTCATCGAAAGGGCTTTCTTCAAGCCTTCGTAGCCACCATTCTTGACATAAACATCCAGCTTGTCTAAATTCGGGATGTCGCGTCCGCGCAGTAAAATATTCATTGTCGTCTCCCGACGCTTACATTAATACTATTACTTGGATTCTGCTCGCCACTCATCAAGCTGCGCCCGCATTTTGTCCATGTCCAACTTCTCGACAAAATGGAAGTTGCATTGCAGCATCGGTGCTTTGTCGCAGGCCGCAAGGCACATCACATGCTCAACCGTGAACAGGCCATCTTCGGTCGTCCCGCCGTCATCAACTTTCAACTCGGTTTTCAAGTCCTCATAGAACTTGTCTGCACCGCACAGCGCACATGCCAGATCAGTGCATACCTGTAACCAGTATTTACCTTTGGGGCTTTCAGAATACATGGTATAGAAACCCGCGATAGACTTCACCTGTGTCGGATCCATCTCACAAATTTCAGCCACTTCCTGAATACCTTCCGGGCTGACCCAACCGTATTCTTCCTGTGCCAGATGCAGCATCGGCATCACTGCCGACCGCTTGTCAGGATATTTGGTAAACGTCTTTTCTATCTGCGCCGAGTACTTCTCTGTTAAAGCCATAATCTGTCCTAAAATGGTTATGGTATAGGGGCTGCCAGCGGCAAACCCCTACATAAAACGCATCATTTACTATCGGTGTTTGATCTTAACGGTCACAATCGCCCAGCACCACATCCACACTGCCTACAATCGCCACCAGATCAGCAATCATATGACCGTGAGTCATGATCGGCAGTGCCCCGATGTGAATGAACGACGGGGTCTTAAAGTGTACCCGTCGCGGCTTGTTCCCGCCCGTACCATGAATATAGCAGCCGATTTCCCCACGTGGGCTTTCAATCGCGCTAAAAACCTCTTGGTCAGGTGCGGCGAACCCTTCCGTCCACAACTTAAAGTGGTGGATGACGGCTTCCATGCTCTGCCCCAGTTCGGCACGCGGTGGCGGCACAAACTTGCGATCTTGTGACCGGAACGCGCCTTTCGCTGGCAGCTTCTTAATCGCCTGCTTCAGAATCTTCACACTTTCGCGCATCTCAAGAATACGCACATAGAAGCGGTCGTACACATCGCCGTGTTCGCCGATTGGAATGTTAAACTCAAATTCGTCATAGCTGCTGTAGGGCATCGACTTGCGAATGTCCCACGCCACACCACTGCCGCGTAGGCTCGGGCCGGTAATGCCCCACGCCAGCGCCTTTTCCGGCTCAATTACACCGATTCCCTGTGTGCGGTCAATCCATAACGGGTTTTTCGTCAGCAGCTTCTCGTAATCATCAATCCGTGCTGGAAAGATTTCGAGGAAGGCTTCCAACTGCGGCAAGAAATCCGCGGGGAAGTCACGCCACAATCCACCCGGACGAATGTAACTGCCCATCAAACGTTGACCCGAAAGCGTCTCGAACATCTTTAGGATGATTTCGCGCTCACGGAACGCATACAGGAACACACTCATCGCGCCCATATCAATCGCGTGCGTACCCAACCACACCAGATGGCTGTTCAAGCGTGTCAGTTCCATACAAATCACACGCATAATCTGCGCACGTTTTGGCACATCCAACCCGACCAACTTTTCCACCGCCATGCAATACGCCATGTTGTTCGACATCGGCGCAAGATAATCCATGCGGTCGGTCAGTGTGACGGCTTTTTCGTATGTCTTGGACTCGATATTTTTTTCGATACCTGTGTGCAAAAAGCCCACATCAGGCAGGCAAGTCACCACTTCCTCGCCATCCAGTTCCAGCAGCAGCCGCAGCACACCATGCGTGCTGGGATGATGCGGCCCCATGTTCAGCAGCATCGTCTCGCCTGTCATGGCACGCTCGGAAACCAACCCCTTTAATTCATCAAGAGCGCCCTGCCACTCATTGATTTCGCCAACGTTATCGCCAGCCGTTTCTATTGCCATTGTATTTACCCCGCCATCTCGACGTTTTGGCTTAATACCGAACTGTCTTTGCCTGTCACTTGCGACTTACTCGCGTGACTTCGGCTTATGTTTCATAATTTCTTCTACATTGAAAGAGAACATCGGTGTCTCGTAACCCAATGGATAATCCCGACGGTGCGGGTGACCATTCCAATCTTCAGGCATCAAAATACGCCGTTTGTCCGGGTGTCCATTGAAATCGATACCCATCATATCCATCACTTCGCGCTCCGGCCAATTCGCACCGGGCCACACAGTCGTTAGGGTCTCCACCGTTGGGTTTTCTTCCGGCAGATAAACCTTCAGCCGCAGCCGCCGTTTGTACAGCATCGACAGCAAATGATAGCTTACGCCAAACCGCTCCGGTCGATTGTAATCCGGATAATAATCAACCGCGCTAATGTCTGAAAGGAAGTTATAGACTAACCCTGCCGTATCGCGCACATACCGTGCCACGGCTGGCAGATAATCCGGATTCAAGACCAGTGTCGTATCGCCTGCATACTCCACCACATCTTCGACCGCCTGTGGATACGCCTTTTTCACAGCCTCTACCGGGTCAATTGCTGCTGCTACGCTCATAAATCGTCCTTGGAATAAATCGTGCTGAAGGGCTTACCACTGGCAAACCCTTACATCGCTAAATTTTCTCGCTGTCGATGCCTGTTTAATCCCACAAGTCGAGATTAGACGGTAATTCTTTCCGCAGCACGGGCTTCATCATCAGCCCAATAACGGATGCTCTCGCCCTTGATCTTTTCGTGTAGGGTCAGGATACCGTGCAGCAGTTGTTCCGGACGCGGCGGGCAGCCCGCCACATATACATCAACCGGAATAATCTCGTCGCAGCCCTGTACCACCGCATAGTTGTTGTACACACCACCGCACGAGGCGCAGTCACCCATCGAGATAACCCACTTCGGTGCCGACATTTGATCGTACAACTGGCGAACCACCGGAGCCATCTTGCGTGTCAACCGTCCCGAAACAATCAGCAAATCGGCCTGTCGCGGGCTAGCACGGTTCAATTCCATCCCGAAGCGGGACAAGTCATAAGACGAACCCTGTGTACCCATATATTCAATCGCGCAGCAGGCCAACCCGAACAGCAGCGGCCACATAGCGCCTGTACGTCCCCAGTTAACGGCTGCATCCAGTGTGGTTGTCACCACGCCCAGATTGCCGAGTTTTGAGCTTACTCCCATTCCATTGCGCCTTTCTTCCACTCGTAAATGAACCCAATCGTCAAGATGAATAAAAATACGCCCATAACGATTAAGCCGTAAATCCCTAGGTCGCGCACTTGCACTGCCCAGGGTAGGAAGAACACGACTTCCACATCAAAAATGATGAACAGCAGCCCCACCAGATAAAACTTGATGGGCAGACGACGGTTCGCCGGGCCAATCGGCTTCATACCGCTTTCATACGGCGCAGCCTTACGTGAATTTGGGCGGTGCGGCCCAAATATCCACGAAATAACCACCACTATAAATGCAACAAGTGCAGCCAGTGCGAAGAGTGCGCCTATCGGGGCAAATTCATTAAGTGCCATAGTTTGCTTCCCTGCGGGACTTTGTGCTATTTTGAACAAATAAGTCTAACGTAGATTAACATAATCCACTAGTGCTGTCAAACCAATTTTACCGCGTAATGACCATCTCAGCCAAGCCTTGTTAATATCCATTTCCAATGTAAAATCCCGCCCTGTCACCAACCCGTTTCTGTACTAAAATGGCTATTCGAAAGATGCAGCATTTATTTACAGAAATCAAAGTAGACTACAATAGCAGATTGTCGCAATTGGATAGCACACTGCTAACCGCCAAATCCTAAAGGCTAACCGCTAAAATATGATCCGTTTCTTATTATCGCTAGTGATTGCCCTCCTAATTGGTGCTGCCGTCGGCCTGTATCTTGGCTGGGTACAATTTCCCGTACAGTACCTGAACAGTCCTGCGGCCAGTCTTGCAGATCGCTACAAAGATGAATATACCGTCATGGTGGCTACTGGCTACCTGAAAGACGGCGATCTGGGCGGCGCGGTCGAACGCCTTCGGATGCTCGGTCAAGCCAACATCCCGGCCTATGTCCAGAGTGTTACCGAACGTTACATCAGCAATTCGCAGGATGCCAACGACATCAGCTATCTCGTTGCCTTAGCGGAAGGTCTTGGTCGCCTAACACCGATCATGCAGCCCTACTCCCAATTGCATGCACCGGGGCCGCAGCAATGAGCCGCTACGAAAACAGTGGCAACTATGCCCCCGATGCCCGCAGCAAATATCGCCGCCCGCGCTATCCCTTTTCATCGTGGGGACTCATCATCGGTTTGATTATTGGTATTGCCGGTGGCATCTATTATGCGTGGAATGTTGACCAACGCATTGAGTTTAATACCGAGCCTTGGCAATTGAACGAAGCCGACCGCGCCAATTACATTGCCGGTATTACCCTGCAATATGGTTATGACAGCGACTTATCCAAAGCGGTCAACCGTCTGCTCTTGCTCAAACTTTCCGGTGATCCCATTCAGGCTGTTGCCGATATGGCCTGTAAACTCGCCAGCAGCAGCTATGTAGATAACAGCAGCGGGCAGCGCGCCGTCCGCAGTATGATGACCTTCTACCAGTTGCAGGGGCGCAGCGGTTGTGCCGACAATCTACTAGCTTCCACCGAACTATCCACACCGGGCATAGTGATCGAAGCTGCCACACCTACCTTACGTCCGCCCGCAACCAAAACACCGACACCACTGGCTGCGGTACAGGCTACGCCGACTCAGATCACGAACATCGTCATCCCTAGCATCCAGCCGCAGGCTGATTTCACCTTAGTCGATGTTCGCACCTTCTGTAGTGCCGATCTATCCGGCATCATCGAAGTCCGTGTGCAGGAGTATAACGGCGATGGCATGCCGGGCACTTCGGTTACCGTAAAGTGGGATAACGGTGCAAGTACATTCCTGACCGGCCTTAAACCCGAACGCGGGTCGGATTATGCCGACTTCCAGATGGATGCCGGAAAATCATACACCGTACAGGTTGCCGGACGTTCTGATCCGTCACAAGCACTGGTTGCGGGGCCGTGTAATGATGCCAACAGTGGTCAAGCTGCCATCATTTCTTATCGTGCCACTTTCCGCCCGCAATAACATGAAATAGGTCATCGGGCAGCAGGATTGTCAATATTCCTGTTAGCCCACTTTTCAAAGGAGCGCCATTATGCCTACCGTCGAAGAACGGGTTCTTGCCGCCATCAATCTTGACGAGATGCTGGCCTTCCTTGGGCAGATGGTCGCCTTTCCCAGCCTCGGTGGTAACGAATCACCCATTCAGCGTTTCCTCGCCCAATACATGCAGAGCCTCGGCATGGAAGTTGATGTGTGGGATTTGGATTTCGAAGCCCTACGCCAGCACCCCGCCTTTAGCACCGAAATTGACCGCCCCGAAGGCTTGGGCGTGGTTGGCACGATGGGTCAAGGCGACGGCAAGTCGCTCATCTTCAATGGTCATATTGATGTGGTTCCGGCAGGCGACACCGCCAATTGGCATTACCAGCCCTTTCAAGCCACTGTAGCCGATGGCAATGTTTATGGACGCGGGGCGCTTGATATGAAAGGCGGCCTATGCTGCGCCATCTTCGCTGCCAAAGCTATCCGTGATGCAGGTGTCACCCTCAAAGGCAAGCTGATGATCGAAAGTGTCATCGGGGAAGAAGATGGAGGGGTGGGCGCGTTAGCAGCCGTCGTACGCGGCTATAAAGCCGATGCCGCTGTCATTATGGAGCCGACTGAACTCATGATCGCTCCGGCGCAGGCCGGAGCGCTGAACTTCCGCATCACGGTTCCCGGCCTGGCTGCTCACGGCGCTGTCCGCTCAGAGGGTGTGAACCCCATCGACAAGTTTATTCCCATCTATCAAGCACTCATGTACTTTGAAAGTGTCCGTAACCAGCAGTCAGATAATCCCCTGTTCGCCGCCTATCCGATTCCTTACCCCATCTGCATCGGCACACTTCAAGCCGGTAATTGGGCATCCACAGTCGCCGAAAGTCTAACTTTTGAAGGTCGCTTCGGCATCGCTGTCGGTGAGGACATTCCAACTGCACGTCAATCTTTTGAAGCCGTAATCACCACAGTCGCCCAGTCCGATGAGTGGCTGAGTCATCATCCGCCAGTCGTCGAATGGTGGGGCGGTCAATTCGAGTCCGCCAGCATCCCTGCCGATCATCCCATTGTCACCACAGTTGGCGCGGCCTTCACTGATATTACAGGCGGCACACCCATCTATCGGGGTATGCCCTATGGCGCGGATATGCGTCTGCTCGTCAACAACGGCAATACCCCCACCCTGATGTTCGGCCCCGGTAACGTTCGCAAAGCCCACCAACCGGACGAATATGTCCCTGTCGAAGACCTCGTCACCGTCGTCCGCACCCTCGCCCTTACTGCACTCCGCTTCTGTGGCTACGAGGAATAATCGCTTTATCGGTTGGAATTTACCGCTGGCATATTCCAACTAGAAAACTTTATGATAAACTTTTCGGATTGATTGTGTTCTAAAAGTGGCTGGCTATTATGATTGACTATACAGAGATCATCACACTTGAGCCCGATAAACGTAGTGGGAAACCTTGTATTCGTGGACTGCGAATTACTGTCTATGATGTACTGTCTTATTTAGCCGCTGGTATGACCCACGAAGAAATCTTGAGTGATTTCCCCTCACTAACCAATGACGACATATTGGCCTGTCTGAGTTATGTGGCTGATCGTGAACGTTACTTGCAAATTCCGTAGGGATTTGCTAATAGTAAACTGCTTTATAGACCCAGATACACCTCACTGACATCAAGTCCAACTAAAACATCCTCATTAAAAGAAAAATTTAACACCCAATACCACCAATTAAATTGTGCTTTTAGTGCATAACAGGTAATTGTTTTAGCACTTTGTTGAATTTTACAGTCGAGTTGACCAAAACTTTGATTATCAATAATAGCCTTTACATCGCGCAATGACGATTTATTAATGTTCAGCGATTTCAGTACATGCGCCTTTACCCCATCGCTCGTCCCAAAGTTAATGAAATACGGCTGACTGCCTAGCAAC
>JBBSBS010000002.1:0-51467 GCA_038251045.1 Aggregatilineales bacterium
CGATCCTTCAAGCTGCGGCATTGTCCGCTATGGCGGTTGGATTGATATGGGCAAGCTCGTAACACGAGCACCAAATGACGTTAACTGCAATAATGTCCCTAATGACATCCGTATTGACTTGCCGGCAGATACTCTGTATCGCCCGATAAGTGCGCCCAACATCCGTGACGAAGTACGCTGCCATCCTCAGATCACAAATCTTCCTGCCTATCCACCCAAGCAACCCTTGGCAGAGTGGTGGGGATTTGGCGGTGGTGAAACACGCTTCCAACTGCGTTCTTATGATCCGATTGGTAATGTAGACGCAGCAGATCCCACACATTGGCAGTTCTTTTGTGCTCAGACGGACATGAATTGCCATTATGATGCATCCATGTTCTCTATCTTCGTTGGATACACATTGCATATTTTTGGATACTACGGAAATACAAACAATCCAGTTGATGCCAACCATGATGGCCGCACTGACCTTATGGGATACTTTACTCGTTGGGGTAGCATAAATAAGAGCTGTACGGCCCCGGGGTTAGACTGTATTCCGTTCCAGTATGATAATGTAGTGCTGAACTTCTTCAACAATCAAGAAGCACGTTATGCTCAAACCCCTTGCAACTCAAATTGTAAGCCGATTGATTATGACATTTCGCCTCCCGGCAAGCGTTGGATCACATGGTTCTATCGCTATGCTCCCGGTGGTGTAAACCCTACACCTACACCGGTGACACCCACCCCCGTGACCCCTACGCCGGTAACACCTACACCACCGCCACCAGCCGGTCCGTCACTAATCGTATCGGTTGCTCCTCAGAGTGCTGCGGTAAATGCAACGGTTAGCACTGAATTGAAATTGTCCAACGTACAAAACGTCTACGGTATTCAAACGACTTGTACGGTTGACCCCAATGTTCTTCAGGGAACAACCCGTAGTGACGGTGACATTTTCAACGCTTCTAACAGTTTCTTTGTCGATAAAGGCTTCCAAGCAGACGGTAGTTGGGTCGTAGGAGCCAGCCGTTTGCAACCCAATACGGCTTTTGCAGGTAACGGAACCGCCTTCAAGCTCGACTTTACGGTGAAGGGTGCTGGCAGCAGTGCCGTGACCTGTACCGCTCTGGCAGTAGATGCCGATGGTAAAGAATTGGCGCTCACAGTGGTGAATGGCAGCTTCAATGGTGCGCCGGTTGCAACAACGCAGCCGACGGTCGAACCCACGATTATACCTCCTACCGAGCCACCAACCGAACCGCCGCCGGTGCTCACCACCGAGCCGACCGCTGCTGCTACCGCGACTATTTCCGGTAAAATGATTTACCAGAATTATCCGGATAACTCAGGAATCTCCGTACAGTTGGTTGACAATCAATCAGTAATTGCTACGGTTACGACCGGGGCAGATGGTTCATATACTTTCACTGATGTTCCCCTCGGCACATACGGTGTGACCGCAGTTGGCAATCTCTATCTGCGTATCGGTAAGGTTGTTACAGTAACCGTAGCCGGGCCGATTGACTTGGGAGCACTTACACTTCCCGGCGGTGATACCGACAACAGCGGTGACATCACTGTGGCAGATGCCGGATTGGTTGGCGCTAACTTCGATGTGGCGGTCAACCCGGCTCCGGGTGCGGCTGATGTTAATGGCGACGGCATGATCAATATTCGTGACCTCGCGATTATCGGCGGTAACTTCGGTCTGAAGGGACCCATCGTCATCCAGTAAACAAAGTTTTGATATGCGGATAGGTTCGCGGCCTATCCGCATATGTTCAATGTAAGCTTCTTGAAATTCGAGGATACACACACCATGACGTACACACACAAACTTTCCCGTATTGCCATTTTTTTGCTGATTTTTACAATTGGCGTAATGGCTGCATATGCACAAGACAACAGCCCGCAATTCCAATTGATCCCTGACAAAACCGATGCTTTGACCGGTGACACCATAACCGTTACTGTAAACGTTGCAGGAGCCGTGGGTGTTTATGGTGGGAGCTTTAAGCTCAGTTATGATCCACAGGCATTCGAACTGATTCTAACTGACAACAAACCCGTCACACCCGGCGCATTTTTCGCCAACGAGCCGGGGTTTGCCCTTCGCAACACGGTTGATCCGACTTCTGGAACAATTGAATATGCCATCACCCTTATGCAGCCAGCTAAACCAGTAAATGGTGATGGAGTTCTTGGCACGTTTACCTTACGTGCTTTGAAAGATGCGCCGGTTGCCCTGACAGCCGAGAATGCCAGTTTCGTAGCCCCTGAATTCAATGAAGTTGATGGGCATCTGGTTGCACAAAAGGTCAATCAAGTCGCTGCCCAGATTCAGGGCGCGGTTGGCTCTCCCGTTGTGACGACTGATTCATCTATCAACACAGAAAGTAATTCAGCCAGTGCGAGTGCTGCGGCAGCACAACCTGTCGTACCGAATGCGGCAGCGGTGGATATGTTTAGCAACCCTCAACTGAATGCGGGTTCGTCGGAACCCGCTGTAAATGCAGGGGTAATACCGGTAGAAACAGTGAATCGTACGGATAACGCAGTATCGGTTGCCGCCGTTATTTTTCTGGTTGCCGGTGTCATTTTGCTGACCTTAAGCGTTGGCATGTATTCCCGTATGCGCGTCCACTATACATTAGCGGGCAACAAATAGGCCGCTAGGAGAATTTATTGTGAGACGCTTTCCGCCTTATATGATTGTTGCAGTTTGTGGGATTTTATTCCTGTCCGCCGGAATGGTGATTATCACTGCCGACAGCACTAATCCACCGGTCACGCCGGATGTTGAACTGCCTACAATGACACCTACCGAGACTATCGTGGTACCCGCTGAACAAGCCGCACAGCCTGATGCACCACCGGCTGACGTTCCCGCCGCGCCTGTGCAAGAGGTTGTACCACCGGTGGATGCCGTAGTAGTCGTAGAGGTTGTTCCAACAGTCGAAGCCGCAGTTGTTCAACCGACCGTTGTTGTAGAACAGCCACAATCGATAGAATCAGGCGTGGTCGAAGCGCCGGTGCAAGCACAAGAAAATGTGGCGGCTGAAGTTCCAGCAGCGATTCAAGCGGATAACGGTGTGGTTATAACACCCGTTATTGACCAACCAAACACGCCATTGGGTACTTTGCCCCCACCTTCGGATGTAATACCGACGGCTGAGAGCCTGATCGTCCAACCGACGGTCGAAATCCCGCTTGTACAACCAACGACAGACACTAACCAAACCGTAGTCGAATTCACGCAGGTCACGGGATATGTTACTGTGCCACTTCATGCTGATTTCTCTGGTGTGGTGGTGATGCTCACGCTTCCCGATGGGCAGGTGATGCAAACAATAACGGATGGGACAGGCAGCTTTACATTTAGTAATCTTGCCCCCGGTGGTTACCGTTTAGATGCGGGCATCTCAGGCTACTTATCCAGTCAGGCAGTTTTTAATCTTGCCGCAGGTCAAACATTGGTACTGCCATCATCAACACTCGTTGGTGGGGATACCAATCTGGATAACAGGATTGACCTAACGGATGCGACCCTAATCGCCGCTAACTTTGATGGGGCAGTTACCGTCGCCGGTGCGGATGTTAATCGTGATGGCATTGTTGATATTCGGGATTTGACAGCTATCGGAGCGTATTTCGGTCAAGTCGGCCCTACACCGTGGCAACCTTAAGCTTTTCTCGCGGAGTTCCCCTTTACTATTGATGAAAAGGGCATTCCGCCAACCAACTTACTAATTCCCAGGTGCGTCCTCCTGTGTGGATGTGTAGAGGCGGCTCCGCGAGGCCGCCTCTGCCATTCCATACGGAAAATGAACCATCGTTAAAACGCAGGTTGTAAAGCTAATTCCTTAGCGATACTGTTCACCCACGCACCAATAGCATACCAATCGCGGTAATCGGCATTGAGGCGTGTTTGCAAGTTTGTACCATCATAACGTAGACCAAGCGCCCACCGTTCGTTCCAGTCAATCTCACTTAATTGGATCGCGCCACCAAACGCATTGACATTCCGCACTTTGAGCTTCTCCAACGTTGGCATGTGCATGTAATTTTTCATCACATGGTCGTAGCCATCCGCTTCCACAATCCGAATGCAGCTTATAAAGAAATACACTGGCTTTTGGGCAAGTTCATTCTCAAACTTATCGATGAACAGCAACATACTGCGCAGCCAAACACCCTCGTGAATGGCGCTTCCCAATATGAACACATCATAGGCTTTAACATCTTCGATTGTTTCAACAGCCGCGCATGTCACTTCAGCGCCATACACTTCTAGCACCTTGGATATGAAAGTGGCAGTCTCACCCGTCGTACCATGTGCGCTTGCGTAGGCAACTAGAATTTTCACAATCTTTTCCCTCGACAATTTTCCATAAGAGGATTCAATATAACATGCTTACCTGAATGGGGCTATACATGTTACCTTCCCTAGCTTGCGCTTCTCCCCTCAAAAAGACAAGTGTAGTTTGATCAAATTTTTGATGATTTCTGTTCTTTGACAAGTCTTTAACCTCGTCTTAAAATCTGAGAATACAGTAAAGTGCATTATCGGTGGGTTGTTCATCGGCATAACCTAAGCACCATGAAAGGAGTTCAGGCAGCGCGACAAAACATGAATCAAGTTACAGTCCCACCGGATAAGCCGCTGTTTTCTGACAATTAAAGGCTGACCGCTTCTTAAAAATATAAGGAGACTGTTTATGAAAGAGTACGTCACTGATAAGTTAAGGAACGTTGCTTTCGTAGGCCATCAGGGCGCTGGTAAGACGACACTTGTCGAAGCCCTGCTCTTCAATACCAGCGCCATTTCCCGTATGGGCAGGGTCGAGGAAAAGAACACAGCTTCCGACTGGGACGATGATGAAAAAGAACGCGGTCTTTCCCTCTCCACTTCGCTTATTCCAATTGAATTTGAAGACACCAAAATTAATGTTTTAGATGCGCCCGGCATGACCGACTTTCAGGGCGAAATCAAGAATGCGATTCGCGTCGCAGACTCGGTTATCGTTGTGGTTGATGCCGTAGCAGGGGTCGAGGTGGGCACTGAATTAGCATGGGAATATGCCGAGGCTTATCAGCAGCCCATCATCGTGACCATTAACAAGCTCGACCGTGAAAACGCCGACTTTCAGCGCACGCTCGATAACCTCAAACAGAATTTTCCGGATTACAAATTCATACCCGTCATGATCCCCATCGGTTCACAGGCTGATTTCAAGGGTGTGATCAATTTGCTGACCATGAAGGCCTATTATGACATCGGTAAAGATCGCGCTGATTTACCAGCCGATATGCAGGCCGAAGCCGATGCCGCCCGTACCGTATTGGTCGAAGCGGCAGCCGAAGCCGATGACGCCTATATGGAGAAATATTTTAACGAGAATACCCTCTCACCGGATGAAATCCGCGACGGGATGCGCAAAGCTGCCCGCGATGCTTATCTCAAAACAGTGCCCGTATTTGTAACCTCCGGTGCGAAGAACATCGGCACCGTTCCCCTCATGGAAGCGCTGGTGGTATATGTATCGCCCCCCTCCAACCGGCGTGTCCAATACCTTGATCCAGCGGGTGAGAAGCAGTTCCTTACTGCCCCTCAAACCGACGAAGGCCCGCTTGCGGCTTATGTTTTCAAAACCACGAATGACCGCTTTGTGGGTACGTTGAATTACTTTCGCATCTTTTCTGGCTCGCTGCGTGCCGATGGGCGCTACTTTAATGCGACGCGTGATGTTGAAGAACGTTTTAACAGTATGTTACTCATGCGCGGTAAGGAGCAAATTCCTGTACAGGAGCTTCATGCCGGGGATATAGGTGTGGTTGCCAAGCTCAATGACACCAAAACCGGCGACACATTTAGCACGCGGGCGAATCCGATTCGCGTCACCAAGCCGGATTTCCCTGAGCCTTTATTTGCGATTGCCGTCAGCCCCAAGACGCAGGCCGATAGTGCCAAAATGGGGACGATTCTTACCAGCCTTGCCCAATCCGACCCAACGCTGCGTTGGCGGCAAGATCCGGATGTGAAACAAACGATTGTCGAGGGGATGGGTGAGGCGCATGTTAACCTTGCCATCAGCCGTGCTGCCAAACTCGGTGTCGGCATGGATATTGCTGTACCCAAAGTGCCATATAAAGAAACCATCACTAAACAGGGTTCAGATTATCACCGTCATAAGAAGCAAAGTGGAGGGGCAGGGCAGTTTGGTGAAGTTCACCTGCGCCTTGAACCTAACCCCGGTGGTGGATTTGTCTATGAAACGAAAATTGTGGGTGGATCAATTTCCGCCAGCTTTATTCCGTCCATCGAAAAAGGTATCCATTCAGTGCTTGATGAAGGGGTTATCGCCGGTTATCCAATAGTCGATGTTAAAGCAGTAGTTTTTGACGGTAAAGAGCATCCCGTTGATTCTAAAGACATCGCTTTTCAAGTTGCCGGACGCGAGGCGTTTAAGAAGGTCTTTGAAGCCGCCAACCCTGTGTTGATGGAACCTGTGATGGATGTCCAGATTACCGTTCCCGAATCCATCATGGGTGATGTGATGGGTGACTTGAACACACGTCGTGGACGGGTACAGGGCATGGACACCGAAGGTCACAAGGGTAAGATCACGGCGCAGGTTCCCTACAGCGAAATGATGCGCTATGGCAATGTGCTGCGTTCGATCTCGGCGGCACGTGGCGTATTTACCATGAAGTTCAGCCACTACGAGCAGGTTCCTTCACAGGTTGCCCAGCCCATTATTAATGCCCATAAAACGGCACATGCAGGGGTTGCGGCAGTCTAATCAATTGGTTGATCATTATGATGAGGGAGCAAATAGAGATGCTCCCTCGTTTACTTACTGCTGCTCATTTAGAATCTCAGTCGCATTTTCAAGGTCGTCTTGGCTGACATACACCTGCACTTCACTGTGGATGCCGACCGTTACCCCATAAAGCTGCCCATAGGCATCCGGTTTAATAAAATGGGGAATGCCCGCATTCTTCAAGCGCCCCGCGACGATATAGGCTTCCGGTAAATTGTGAGCTGTGTAGGCCGTCACCCAGTCTACAGATGGTTCGGTTGTCATATCACACACCCTTTCTTTTATACTGCCTATACTATTCAGCCTCGTTTGCGCTTCAACATATAATCTTCAATTGTCACCATTTCGTCGTCGCTGTTCAACCGCGCCTCCCTTGCATAATCAGGTTCATCATCATCGCTTTGTTGATAACCAAATAGCTGTTCTAACTGCTTGCGAAGTTGCCGTTCATGCCGCGCTCGCACCCAGATATTTGTCGCCAAGGTCAGCACTAATGGTACGATGAGCATAGGTGAGATTTGCCATGCGAATGATGTCCGAGCATCGGTAATTGCCCACGGTAACCACAGCAGCGCATTCAAAAATATATAAAACAGGAGAATCATCGGCAAATGAGAACGGCTTTTAATATCGTCGTTAAGTATACCGTGTAACCGGAATAAATCCTTTGGATGGTCGCTCAGATACATATCGTGAGCTTGCAGCCGTTCGCGCATTTCACTTTCGATTATATGGTCTCGTCGTCCGGAACTTGCACCGGAACGTACATATGTCCACAATCCATGCGCAAGGAGTAAGGCACTCCACGCGCTAACCCAATACCCAATACGTGCATCAATAAAGAAGTATTCGCCGGGTGTATATATGGCATTAAACCCAGCGACACCCGCAATGGTTGCCCCCAACCCGAAAAGCACGATATGTAAGAACAGGCGATTACCGGAGGTCAGCCGTTTTTCAACCCGCCGTCGCAGCTCCAAATAATCCAGAAAGGTCAAATAACCATTGGTCATCGCAATAAACCTAATATGTTTATTTATTTGCTATACGTATAGATTATTCACATGGTTGCAGGTGAATCAAAAACGCCCTCGTTCGATGAGGACGTTTTCTACTTGATGACATCACGTTCGCGTCAAATCTATGCCGGCCCGGTGATGATGCCTTCCTGTGGTTGTGGAACCTTATCCGGATCTTCAATATCCTGTGCGGGTTTTACACCGACGATTTCGTAGACGCGTTTGCCTTCCACGATCTCGTTTTCCAGTAATTCTTTCGCCAGTTCATCCAGCTTGTCTTTATTGGCTCGCACCAATTCAAGTGTGTGGGCATAGGCCGCATCCACAATATGCCGTACTTCCGCATCAATCCGGCCTGCTGTGGCTTCACTGTAACTGCGTCCCTGTGACAGCGAGTAACCGAGGAACGGCTGACGTTCGTTGTCACCAAAGTTCAGCGGCCCAATATTCTCGCTCATGCCGAACTCGGCTACCATCCGGTGGGCAATGTCCGTTACCCGCCGCAGATCACTGGATGCGCCGGTAGTGATTTGACCGATAGCGACTTCTTCCGCCGCACGACCACCCAACAGCATATAAATTTGGGCGATCAAAAACTCTTTCGAGTAATTGCGTCGGTCGTCGTCGGGTAGGGATGCCGTAACACCGAGTGCTTGACCACGCGGCACAATCGTTACTTTGAAGACAGGGTTCGCATCGGGAGTCAACGCTCCCACCAACGCATGTCCGCCTTCATGATAGGCCACTACACGACGTTCTTGCTCGTTAGAAAGCGGTGGGCTTTCTGTTCCCAGCACGATCCGGTCGAATGCATTCAGGAAGTCACGTTGGCTAATCCGCTTGACATTGCGTCGCGCGGCGGTCAATGCAGCTTCATTGGCGAGGTTAGAAAGATCAGCACCAGAGAAGCCAATCGTTGCTTTCGCCATGTCCGTTAGATTAACATCGCTGTCCAGCGGCTTACCTTTGGTGTGAATCTTGAGAATATTCTCACGACCCGTCCGGTCAGGAAGCCCAACCGTTACCTGTCGGTCGAAACGTCCCGGACGCAGCAGCGCTGGATCAAGCACGTCAGGGCGATTAGTCGCCGCCATGACGATCACACTTTCGTTCTGGTCAAAGCCATCCATCTCCGAAAGCATCTGGTTAAGCGTTTGTTCACGCTCATCATTACCACCACCCATACCCGTACCGCGCTGACGACCGACTGCGTCAATCTCGTCGACAAACACGATGCTCGGCGCGGCATCCTTCGCCCGTTTGAACAGATCACGGACGCGGCTTGCGCCCACGCCGACAAACATTTCGACAAACTCGGAAGCCGATATGCTGAAGAACGCCACGCTGGCTTCTCCCGCTACCGCCCGCGCCATCAGCGTCTTGCCTGTGCCGGGAGGGCCAACCAGCAGCACCCCGCGCGGAATACGTGCGCCCAGCGCAATGTATTTATCCGGTTCTTTGAGGAAGTCTACAATTTCGACCAATTCGGCTTTAGCCGCATCTTGTCCGGCGACATCACCGAAAGTCACCTGTGGTCGCTCAACCGTATATTCCCGCGCCTGCGTCCGCCCGAAGCCGAACACATTACCCATCTGACCCTGTGCTCGTCGTGCCGACCAGAAAAAGAATCCCAGTATTAGAATGAACGGTGCAAACTGAATAATCAGATACAACAATGGTGAGGTGTCGTTGCTCTGTGATGTGACGGTCACACCTTTTTCGTTTAACAGAGTCGTCAGGCTCGGGTCATCAATCGGCAGCAGCATCGTCACAAACCGGTCAGATTGTTGCTGCGCGGTGCCTTCTTGTATCAGTGGCGAGCCATCAGGTGGGTATTTGACCAACCCTGTAAAACTCCCACGCGCCTGAGTCCCTTGGAAGATAACACTGTCCACTTTGTCCGACTCAATCTGCTCACGGAAGAATGAGTACGGCACAGTAATTGGCTGCTCACCCGTCGCTGTGCTGACCATGTCCTGCACACGCGTGAACGCCCATATAATCAATACTATCCATACCACCGGCCACACCCAACGTGGAATCTTGAATTGTGGCCCGGGCGGTTGGCTGTTCGGTTGCTTATCCTGTCCCGGAGGTTGCACGTCTTCACCTCATTTTCGTTAAAAGTGTTACTAGGATAGTCATCGCGTGTTAGAACTGCATGAGCGCCGCGTCTTTTTGGTATTACAATGACTGTAGACTATGCGTTCACAGAGGGCAAATCACTATTTGCACTTTACTATACCTGTTATAAGCTGAAATATGCAGAGATGACAGAGTAAATCTACCCAATTGATCTATTTCTCCCCATCTACGGGAAACCTCTCTGAGAACCGAAGTGCACCATCTGCCAGTGAGTCCATAGTAAGTGTGCCAAGAAAAGGATCATCATGCCACGCGAATCGAAAAAGAAAAACCTTGAGGATGATATGGCTATGGCTTCGCGCGATTCGCTTCCAGAGCTGCCACTTGATGAGTCCTCGCATCCAGCCACCATCAGCCGTTCGACTTTTAATGCACCGTGGTTATTACAGCAGCATCTCGCCGGCAAGGTTGATCTCACCCTCGAACTTGGCAATCGTTATCCGTCTCTGCCCCTGATGACCCTTATCAAACCTCAGACTGTAAAAGGTGCTCACCAACCCAAAGTGACGACTCTTGCTGCCCCTGATGGTACGGCAACTGTTCGTGTGGAGGCCATGCCCAACTCCTATCAGATTCAGCTTGCCTATACACTTGGCTCGATGCTGAGTTTCCGCTTCCGCATGAATGATCTTTCGGCGGTCGATTGTGCCCATTGGCTCCAACTGATTCATCGCGAACAGGATGGTGTGGCCTTTCTGTGGGGGCAATCCCGTTGGGAAAAAGATTATCTCATTTGTACCATTCGTCGCCAGTTTGCCAGTTTGTATGCCTTTTCCCCCAACGGATTTGAAGCCGCTGTTCGCATGACCCACGAAGTCAAACGCGAATTGCATGATTGGTTAGCAGCCATCTGGAATCCCGACACTGCTTCCACAGGTACGACACCCAATTTGCTAACGTGGTAAAGATTTTTCACCCGATACGGGAACGTCGCTACTGGCGACGCATACTAAGTTTCTCTCTGCTTGCCTCCATAACAGCATTCTTTCTTATGGTTGTTGTAAGCGCCAATGTCACGGCCTTGAGTTATGTGCATCCTGCGCCCAGTGCTATTCGTCGTTCATCAGATTTACCACCCACGACACAGGATATATCGTTCTTGGGTGGGGATGATCTAACCCTGCGTGGATGGTACATTCCTCCGAAAAATGGCATGGTCATCATCCTGTTACATGGGTATTTCTCTAACCGCACCGAAATGATTTTTGCTGCTCGTCACTTAACCGCAGCCGGTTATGGTGCGCTGCTTTATGATGAACGGGGCTCCGGTGAAAGCGACGGTATGCAGCGTTCTCTCGGTTGGCGCGATGTGGATGATGTGGGCGGTGCGCTGGCCTTCCTTGATGGCAAGGCAAATCAGGTCGGCATCGCTGGTTGTTCTATTGGTGGTCAAATTGCCGTCCGTGCTGCTGCTCGCTATCCACAAATCAGCGCGGTTTTAGCGGATGGAGCCGCCATGGTTTCGGCGGAGGACTTGCCGCCTCCTCAAGATTGGGCGGAGAGACTCATCATTCCTTATGATTGGCTCCTCGACCGATTTATAGAAGCCCATGCTGGCATGGCTGCACCGCCCTCAATGATGGAGACCATCAGCCAGATTGCCCCGCGTCCCATCATGCTTTTTGCGGCTGAATTGAGTAATGAAAAGTTTTACATTCGGCGTTTTCAGCAGGCAGCAGGCGCGAACGCCCAACTCTGGGAAATTCCAAATGCAACCCACTGTCACGGTGTTTTTGTTGCTCCCGATGAATACGCCCGCCGGATGCTCGACTTCTTCGATTCAAGCCGTTGATGCCCACTTTTTAGAATAAACTGCTCCTTGCTTCGTCACCCCGTCCCAATAACCTTGATTATGATGAATAGATAAATGCTATTTGGGTAGCTTGCACAAACATGTTTAAGTTCCTTTTAACCGATGCTCACTTCATGTTTACGGATCGCCCCAAATCTATTCATATAGATGCTTAATACTTGTGGGCAAGGTGCGAATGGCACCGATCTATTTCCTAGCTCAAGGAGTATGAGCATGTTAAAGAAACTGAACGTAACGCTTGTATTGGCCTTCGTGTTGGCGATGAGTGCATTTGCCGTCCGCGCAGATGACCCCACCACGCCTGTCTTCCCGCTGCCTTCATTTGATGATGGGCGTATCAATGCCTATGATCCCGGGGCTCCGGTCATCGTATTTGAAACGCAAACAGAAGTTCCGATTGTGAACGACAACGGCGTGCCCACAACAGCCAACGTTGTCGATGGTGTTCAACTGCTCAGTTGGAGCGCCGACGCTGGTACAGCAACCGAGGTTCTGAATGTTTCGGCAGAAGATATTGATGCCGCAATTGCCAAGAACAAGAGCGCTGTGGATACCTTCACTATTGCGAAGGCAAATGGGTATACCTTGAACTACTCACAATCCGGTTACCTGTGGATTTCTGCTCCACCGGATTTTGAAGGCAAGGTCTATACTTTTAGCTGGCCAAAGGAATTCTAAACCCTATAGGTCATCAAATAGGGACGGTACTGGCTATCCGGTGCCGTCCTTTGATTCAAATAGAATCGCTGACTATCTAATATCCGGCAGTGATTGATTGATATTCCGGATGGTCTTTAATATAGGCTGCTACAAACGGGCACATCGGGCGAATCCGCAGTCCTTCTGCTTGTGCATATTCAATGGCGGTCTTTGCTAATTTACTGGCAATCCCTTGCCCCTCGAATTGCTCCGGCACTTCCGTGTGTGTAAAGATGATCTCGCTTGAACCCAGTATGTATTTCACCAGCGCCGTCTGGTCGCCGAGGTGGATTTCGAATTGTTTTTTTGCAGGGTTATGCACCACATCCAGCTTGCTCAGTTCAATGTCCATTGTTGTATCCTTAATGAGTCCGAGAAAAATTTCATGTCATCTATGTCTATTTTTATAGTCGTCCTCACACCCCTCAGTGTTACCAGCAATCTACTCGAATTAATGCATTTCTTGCAAAAACGCACTCATTTTCCCCTAAACTGAAATTCACCTCCAGTTCATCAGTTCTCCAAAAGTTCTCCATATTCTCGCTCCATAATAGCCTTCAAGGTGAACAAACACACCGACACAGATCGTAGTAATCAAGGAGTATGAATCATGAAGAAGTTGGGATTGAGTCTCGCAATGTCGCTCGTTTTAGCTACAGGTGCGTTGGCAGTACAGGCCGCTGATACCACCACCGATCCCTTGCCCCCACCGTCATTCAATGATGGGCGTATTAATGCCTATGATGCCGGTGCGCCGGTTGCCGTTTTCGATACCTATGTTGATATGCCGGTTGTCGATGCCGATGGCTTGCCAACCACTGAAACCGTCATAGATGGTATCCAGTTATTGCGATGGAACAATGATGCCGAGAATACCACGCAGGTGCTAGATGTGTCGCGTGCCGACATCGAAAAAGCTATTGCCAAGAGCACCAAATCCGATTTCACGATTGCCAACGTCAATGGGTATACCCTCAATTACTCGCAGTCCGGTTGGTTCTGGGTAACCACACCACCCGACGCTGAAGGCAAAGTCTATACCTTCACTTGGCAGAAGAATTTCTAAGTCGTTTTCTACCCCGTTTCTCCCCCCGTTTTCAGGCGATACTGGTCATCCAGTACCGCCTTTTTTGTGCCTATATCAAATCATACGCATCTAAAATATACGCGGGATAATTTTGTAATTTCAAACATCCATGACACACCGGGAATTTATGAGTATACTCGCTCAATTGTGTGATTGTGTTAACGCCAAGACCGTTTGTGGAATGCGAAGGAATGAGCATGACGACCATCGAACATCCATCGACAAATTACATTACTCAGGTCGAGGCGTGGCGGCAGGATATGGATGCCCAGATGCGCGCTCCCGGCCCCGATGGTTGGTTGGCAATCGTTGGCATGTATCCGCTTGAACCGGGCGAAAATACCATCGGCAGCGCACCGGATAGCGACGTACTACTGCCAACTGGCGCTGCGCCCGAACACCTCGGCATCGTGGCTTTTGATGGCGCTCACGGAACATTACACGTTACAGCCGATGAAGAAGTTACGGTTGATGGCATCGCTACGCGCAGCGCCATGCTGCGAAATCACTACGAGCAAGGTGGCATGTCCATTGTGCAGGTGCGCGATGTGCGCTTTGGTGTGATGCAGTGGGCCAGCGATCCCTATAACATCCGCGTCTGGGATGCCAACAGCCCCAAACGCCTCAACTTTTCTGGTCGCGTCTGGTATCCGATTGACCCCAAATATCGCGTAGCCGGTCAGTTCACGCCTTATCCCGCCGCGAAAGGCATGACCGTCGATCATACCGGCGGCGAAACACAGGTGCTCAAGAACATCGGCTTTGTCGAATTTGATCTATTCGGGCAGTCATTTCACTTCGAGGCAGCCGCGTCCGAAAAAGGCGCGGATTATGTCTGGTTGCTGTTGCGGGATAGTACCAGCGGCAAATCGACTTATGGGGCAGGGCGCTTTCTAATGGCTCCACTTGCTGCCGATGGTTCGGTTGATCTCGACTTCAACCAGTTCTATCATCCACCCTGTGCCTTTTGCGAATTCACCACCTGTCCGATGCCCCCGCGTGGCAACAACTTCCCATTCCCTATCGAAGCTGGCGAACGTTTCCCATAATCCATCGAGAGAGGCAACCGAATCATCAATTAATTTTATGGGTAACCTACCTAAGCCATAGGCATAATTTGCGCTTATCAGAGTGCAAATTGTGAGTCGTAAACGTCTTAAAAGCTCCCTTATCTATGTATGGTGAAGTCAATTGCAGTGAGGATAATGTGTAATGCGTTCTTCCACCATTCGTCGTAGGGATGTTACAAATTGAATTTCGGGATTTTTATTGGAAATCGTAATTTGCCTGTAAAAATCGCATAAACTCAATCATTGCACGCCGTCTGCTTGAAAGGGACAGGATTTCTTCTTCACTCATTTCGCCTAATGTCTTCGTGAAACCGGCTGGAATGAATATATTGTTCCAACTATACCCATCTCCCCTCGGCTTATCCGCAATTTGACCCGCTACGCTGCTTACAAATTTGCGCCTCAAACTACCATCTTCAAATGCTATGACAGAGATGGACTCAGCATACTTGTCCTCAAAAGGCTGAAGCATTTTGCAGATATTATTAAGGCCGACGGGGACATAAAACGATGTTGTCAATCCACCCGGAAAGCCACCCCATGCGCGAACTGCCAGCGACGAGTGATCGACAAATACGGGCTTCTTCAGAATCTCATAAGCTTTTTGGGCTTTGTTTAATGCCACTTCCCCAGCATCGACATGTTGAATGTCATCAAGATGCAGGGATGTGGTTTGCAAACCCGTATTCAAGATTTGCTCATACATTCGTTTTTTCGTGCTGTTGGTGGTCGCAAAATAAAGATCGGAAATAGACATTTTGGTTTTGAAGTCGCTTTTGACCGTATTTCGTGTGGCCTTCAGCGGATTAAAAACTTCGCGTTCAATCTCAAATAATCCATTAAGTAACTTTACTGTTCCCTCCATAGTCAATTCACCCGTTAGGTTGATGATCTGAAATTGCTTCAATCGCTCTGGAATTGCGGTTTCTTCGATCATAATTGGAGCTATAGGTTTTTCCAATTTCAACGCGAAATCGAGTTCTTTTTGACAAAACTCTGATGTTGTAGAGTGCGGCGACAGAAGTAGTAAGAAGCAGTTACTTGAGCTAATCTGCCGCTCGATTTCATTCCACCATTCCTGACCAACCGAAAGTCGATGGTCAAACCATACTTCATGTATTTCAAGCGCATGTTGGAACTCAAGCACCCGCGACGTATCCTCGTGGGAATAACTTATGAAGATTTTCATCTGAACTCTTTTGCCTTTTGAAACTGTGATATTGGAATTATACAGACTTAGTTTTAGCGCACCTAATTTAGGGGGCGTTCATTGCTTTTCACCCGCTTTTCTGACACAATCGCCATCAATTCCCATGTCAATCATAATGTCATCAGCCAAAAGCGAATTGCCAACTGCTAAATGCTAAGGTTTACTGACGACCGAGGACCTTATCCCCCATGAATCGCCTCCAACACGAAACCAGCCCCTATTTGCTGCAACATGCCGCCAATCCTGTCGATTGGTATCCTTGGGGTGATGAAGCCTTCGAGCGTGCCCGCACCGAAGACAGGCCGATTCTCCTGAGCGTTGGCTACAGCGCCTGCCATTGGTGTCACGTCATGGCTCATGAGAGCTTCGAGCACGCCACCACCGCCAAACTCATGAACGAGCTGTTCGTCAACATCAAAGTAGATCGCGAAGAACGCCCCGATGTGGATGACATCTATATGCAAGCTGTGCAGGCACTTAACGGTAACGGCGGCTGGCCTATGACCGTTTTCCTCACGCCTGATGGTCGCCCATTTTACGGTGGCACGTATTACCCGCCCGAACCCCGTTTCGGAATGCCTGCCTTCCGTCAGGTGCTAGCCGGTGTATCCGAAGCCTATCAGAACCGCCGCTCGCAGGTCGAAGACTCCGCCAATAACCTCACCGAAGCCCTCAATCGTGATGTGCTGGGCATTGGTGGTGAACAAAGCGCCCTGAATGCTGATCTGCTCATTGCGGCCTCCCAAATAATCGGGCAGGGTTTTGATACCACACATGGCGGATTCAGCGGCGCACCCAAGTTCCCGCAGCCCATGAATCTCGAATTCATGCTCCGCGCTCATCTTCGCACCGGTGATCCCGAACCCTTGCGGCAGGTGACGTTTACCCTGCGCCAGATGGCACGCGGCGGCATCTATGACCAGTTGGGCGGTGGTTTCCATCGCTACAGCGTGGATTCGCTCTGGCTCGTCCCTCACTTCGAGAAGATGCTGTACGATAACGCCCAACTTAGCCGTGTCTATCTCCACGCTTATCAACTCACCGGTGACGACTTCTTTAAGCACATCGCCACCGAAGTTTACGACTACATTCTCCGCGAAATGACCACACACGACGGCGCTTTCTACAGCACCACCGATGCCGATAGTGAAGGTGAAGAGGGTCTGTTCTTTATCTGGAGCAAAGCAGAGTTAGAAGAATTACTAGGTGAGGATGCCCCCATCGCCATTGAGTATTGGGGTGTAACCGAGCGCGGTAACTTTGAAGGCCACAATATCCTCAACGTTCCCAATGATGACGACGTAATTGCGGATCGACTCAACCTGTCTGTGGATGATCTCCATGCCAAAATTGCCGCCATCAAAGACAAGCTCTATGCCGTTCGCATCCAGCGTATTCACCCCGGCCTTGATGACAAAATTTTGACCGCATGGAATGGCATGATGCTTGCCAGCCTTGCCGAAGCCGCCCGCGTGCTGGATCGTCCCGATTATCAAATCGCCGCCGTGAAAAATGCTGAGTTCATCCTTGGCAATATGAAATCAGCCGATGGTCGCCTGCTGCGTACCCACAAAAGCGGTGTCACCAACTTGCGCATTAAAGCCACGCTGGAAGATTACGGCTGCCTGATTGCTGGGTTGCTCGAACTCTACCAGACCACCTTTGACGAACGCTGGTTTGTCGAAGCCCGTGCCTTAGCCGATGTCGCCCTTGAACGGTTTGCCGCACAGGACGGCGGTTTCTTCGATACCGCCGACGATGCCGAAGCTCTCATCGCCCGCCCGCGCAATATGCAGGATAACGCTGTTCCATCCGGCAACGCCATGATGTCCAAGAACCTCGTCCGCCTCGCCGCCTATACCGCCGATGCCCGCTATGATGAAGCCGCCCGCCGCACCCTCGCACTGCTGACCGAAGCCATGCGTCAGTATCCGCAGGCATTTGGTGAATCTTTGAGTGCGGTCGATATGTTAGTAGATGGATTAGCCGAGGTTGCATTTATCGGCGCGTTGGATAATCCCGACACCAAAGCGCTGTTGGAGGTCGTCCGCAAGCCGTATCGCCCCAACATCATCACTGCGCTGTCTCCTGCCGATGTACCCGCTGAAGCCACCATACCACTCCTCAGTTACCGTACCCTGCGCAGCGGACAACCCACCGTCTACGTCTGTCGTAATTTCGTGTGTGCGCGTCCTGTGACCACCCCCGCCGAGGTCGAAACCCTACTGTTAAATCGTTAACTTTCAAATTTGTATAGAGTTTCATCAGCGTATGTATTTAGCCCTTCTCCTTCGAGTTCGGGGGAGAAGGGTTGGGATGAGGGGGTTAGCCTTACAAATCCTGATTCTGCGGCAGCATCACCAGATCGCGTATTGTGACGTGCGGTGGTTGGGATAGCATAAACGCCACCGCCGCCGCCACATCTTCCGACTTCAAATACCCATGTTCTTTGACGGATAGGCGCTCAATTTCGGCGGGGTCATTAAACCCCCATAATTCATTGGCGACGGCTCCCGGTGCAATCGCCCCCACACGGATGCCATCTTTTGCCACCTGCCGCCGCAGCGTATGCACAAACCCTTGAATAGCGTGTTTGGATGCGCTGTAAATCGGTTCCCAGTGAATATCAATGAACCCCGAAATCGAACTGGTCACCAGAATATCTCCCGAATGTTGGGCTTTCATATGGGGCAGTACCGCGTGAACACAGCGCAGCACCCCATCAACATTGACATTCATCAAGTTCGCCCATGCGTCCGGGTTGCCGTCTTCCACCTGACCGGGAATATAGACACCCGCGTTGGCGAACATCACATCCACCCGCCCGAATTTCGCGATGGTCTTATCCACCATATTGATGATGTCTGCCGCCACACTAACATCCGTAGGGATAACCAGTGTTTCAGTTTTAAGCTCTTCCGCCAACGCCTGCAATTTGCTTTCAGATCGTGCCGCCAGCACCAGTTTGCAACCATAATCTGCCAATAAACGCGCCGTTGCCGCCCCAATACCCGAACTTGCACCCGTAATAATGACTACTTTTCCCGAAAGAAGATTTTCCATTTTGAATACCTGAATGTATTTTTAGTGATGGCAGATCATACCGTATCCATTCCAATTTGGCAGTACATATAGTTCCACGCCGGATGCGTCACGCCTCAAATCCGTTTATACTCTTGGGTAAATTCAAATGATGGGGAATCGAAATGAAAAATCTTAAAATTGCCAACTGCGACCTTGATGCGTCTGAAATATCGCTGGGCTGTATGCGTATTTCAGAGATGTCCAATCAAGATATTTCCCACCTGATCAACACCGCCCTTGATGAAGGGGTAAACTTCTTTGACCATGCCGATGTTTATGGCGGTGGAAAATCCGAAGCCAAGTTTGCTGAATCCCTCGGTATGACCCCCGCCTTACGCGAAAAGATGATCCTCCAAACCAAGTGCGGTATTCGCAAAGGGTCGTTTGATTTCTCCAAAGAACACATTTTAGAAGCAGTGGATGGCAGCTTGAAGCGCCTGCAAACCGATTATCTGGATGTACTCTTGCTGCACCGACCGGATGCGCTGGTCGAACCGGAAGAAGTCGCTGAAGCTTTTACCATCCTCGAAGACAGCGGCAAGGTCAAGTACTTTGGTGTCAGCAATCAAAACCCGATGCAGATCGAGTTGTTGACCAAGTTCGTCAAACAAAAAATCGTCTTTAATCAGCTCCAACTCAGCATCACCAACACCGGCATGATCGATGCTGGAATCAACGTGAATATGGAAATTAATCACTCCATCGACCGTGACGGCAGCATTTTGGATTACTGCCGCTTAAAGGAAATCACCATTCAGCCGTGGTCGCCCTTCCAATTCGGCTTCTTTGAGGGTGTCTTCTTGGATAACGACAAATTCCCCGAACTCAACCAGACAATTGACCGCTTAGCCGCTGCCAAAGAGGTAGCCAATACTGCCATAGCCATTGCGTGGCTTCTCCGTCACCCTGCAAAGATGCAGCCCATCGTTGGCACCACCAATGCGAGTCGCTTGAAAGACATTTGCAAAGCTTCCGATATTACCCTCAGTCGTCACGAATGGTACGAAATCTATCTCGCCGCCGGCAACAAACTACCCTAATTCACCGCTATCAAGTAGGGGAGCACCTATGTGTGCTCCCGCCTTAAATATTACTTGTATCGAACGCATACGCCACCACAAAAAATTCTTTGAAGGAAATTGTTATGAACTATAAAGCCGATCAACCCCTGCCCAAAACAATGCCCGCCATTGTCTGTTGGGGTGCGCAGGATTATCGCCTGCAAGAGTGGGATGTTCCCCAACCCGAAGCCGAAGAAATTGTCGTTCGCGTCAAATCTGTGGGCATCTGTGCCAGCGACCTCAAATGTTATCAAGGTGCGCCCCTCTTTTGGGGTGATAAGAACCGCACCGGTTACTGTCAAACACCCGTCATCCCCGGTCATGAATTCGTGGGCGAAGTGGTTGCCCTCGGCGCAGGTGCGAGTGAAAAATATGGCCTCGAATTGGGCGATATGGCGGTGTCGGAGCAGATCGTTCCTTGTTGGAAGTGCCGCTTCTGCAAACGTGGGCAGTATTGGATGTGTCAGGATAAGCACGATGTTTACGGCTTCCGTCAAGCCACCTTTGGCGCGATGGCTGAGTACATGAAGTTTCCGGTCGGTGCGCTCAACTACAAAGTTCCCAAATCGATCCCTGTCCACCACGCTGCCTTTATCGAACCCCTCGCCTGTGGCATTCACGCCGTCGAACGTGGCGAAATCCAGTTGGATGATGTTGTCGTGATTGCCGGTGTCGGGCCGCTGGGAATTGGCATGGTCGCCGCCGCCCGCTTGAAGAACCCACGCCTTTTAATCGCCATCGATATGAGCGATGACCGCCTCGAAATCGCCCGTCAGTGTGGCGCGGACTTAACCTTTAACCCCTCCAAAGTTGATGTGATTGACGAAGTCATGAAGCTGACCGATAATTATGGTTGTGATGTTTACATCGAAGCCACCGGTTATCCGGTTGCGGTCGAGCAGGGCTTACGCATGATCCGTAAACTCGGCACATTCGTCGAGTTCAGCGTCATGCGCGAACCGGTTACCGTCGATTGGACGATCATCGGTGACACCAAAGAACTCAATATTCATGGTTCACACCTCAGCCCCTATTGTTACCCCATCGCCATCCGCATGTTGGAAAAAGGACTGCTCCCGATGGATAAAATCATCACTCACCAGATGCCCCTGTCCAGTTTCCATGCGGGTATGGATATGGTCGCCTCCGGCAAACAATCCATCAAGGTGACCCTCACACCCTAACAAAATCATCTAAGAAATAATTGCCCATCCTAAACAAACTTACCCATAAGGATGGGCTGTTTATACGAAAGAATATCGTGCCCAAAAAACAGCTTGCTGCACTTTTCATGTGTAATCTGGTTATGTTTATCGTCGGGAGTGGTTTCGTACCGTTATTGCCCATTTACGCCACCCGCCTCGGCGCGGATGAGTCCGCAGCCGGTTATTATCTCTCCATCGGGTTTTTGGCATTGGCGGTCAGTTCGATTTTCGCGGGTTGGTTAGCCAATCGCTTCCAACGCCGCAAGATCATCCTCATTGCCGCCGGGGTGCTGATGATACCTATTAGCTGGTTAATGGGGCAGGTGTCAACCATCACTGCCTTGATTATACTAACCGCCAGCCTATGGTTTATGGTCGGCATAGCTATCACGATGGTCAGCCTCCTCACGGGCTTGTTTGTGGATGAGTCCGAGCGTGGGCGGGTTTTTGGGATTATCGGCCTCGCGCCCGCTTTGGCAGGTATTATAGGTGGTCTCGTCAGTGGCCCGATTGTAGATCGTTGGGGATATACGACGCTGTTCACGTTGGGGGCAGTCGTCTACATATTGATGCCGTTTTGTGCCCTGCTGCTGGTAGATAAACCCCCTCTCCCGCGTCCACTTCCGAGTACCGAGTCCAATACTCAACGGCAAAACTTCATGCTCGGACGCATATTTCTGCTGCTCTTTTTTGCCAGCGTTCTTGCCCATATCGCCAATAGTCAGATCGTTCTCGGTCGTTCGTTAATTATGGATAAGCGTGGATTTGATGCTACCGCCATTTCCAGCACCGGCGCGATGGGCGGCATCATTACCTTACCTTTACCGGTATTCATCGGCTGGCTTTCGGATCGTCTGGGTCGCAAACCGCTGATCATTTTGTGCTATCTGGCTAGCTTGATCGGGTTGGCGGTGCTGGCTTTCGCTTCGAGTTTGTGGCACTTTTGGGCTGCGATGGCCTTGCAAAGCGTAATCGCAGCTGGTTTTGCTGTGGGGTCAGCCCTCGTGACCGATTTGGTGCCACGTGAATCGTTGGCGGCTCCTCTCTCTTTATATAGTGCCAGTCAATTTATCGGTTATGTCATCGGCTTTGCCGGGGCAGGTACAGTCATAAAATTACTGGGAATGAGCAATAGTCTGGCTGTCGGCGGTGTGCTTTGTCTGCTGGCTATCGGGCTGTTATTTCTTGTCCGCCAGCCCCGATCGCTGATACAGCTTGAACGTAGTTAACCTGTATCCACACACCATTATCGAATTGAATCAGTAACGGATTATTGGGTAGGAGTAATCTTGCCCAATTTCCCCCACTAACCATTTACTAACCGGCTAGCAACCTTTCGGCGCGTCAGCCTCCCTCATTTTGGTTAATGAACCGGCTGCTTAAGAGTTACATTTTGGTCACCCTTAACCTCTGACTTTGTGCTATCCTATTCTTGCAGTCAGTGGTAGCCTTGCTCGATCTAAAAGATACTGTTCATAGCTTTCTGCCGCCGCCGCCACATAATGTCATCTGACATTGACGACTTTTGCGACATTTCAAGGTTTTGACTTTTATCCGGTTTCATTTGCAACTTGTGTTACAAAAACTGTGTTGTAACAACAACAGCAACAACAACATTTATAACCACCTATTTCGCCGCATTTTCTGCTGACTGTAGACTATCGACTAAAGACTTTCACGCACATGACCACCATTTCCCAATCTCCTCAGGAATATTTTCGCCTGCTGCTGCTCACTGTCGTCGGGCAGGCCTTCTCCGCCGCCGGATATACACTCGAAGAACGTCCCGCCCAATGGGCAGGCGGCCTCTTTCGTTTTACCAAGCTCATGGAAAACAACCTGACAGCCTTCATCGAATTTCAACTCCTCGCCTATACCGATACCTCGTGGGCATCGCGCAACCCCTCCCGTTTCCGCGTCACCCTCACCCGTACCGATCAGCCAACGCCGCGCCAATCGTCCACGCATCCGCAGTTTGTCCAGCGTGATCTCGGCACGCTCGTTGTTCAGGACTTCGCGGTTGCCATCCTCCCCGGCACGGATTATTGGTGGACATTTACCACCACCGATGAACTCGGCAAAGCTTTAGCCGAGTCCGGTCATCTGGTCATCGGTTTTGGAATGCCTTGGCTGTCGGGGGAACTCCTACCACCGTCGGGATAACGTCAGGTAGGGCTATTGACATCATCCCCGCGCCACTTCATAATCGCCCTATGAAACTTCTGTCCACTCATTATGTCCATCTCATGCCCATGCTTTTCAAATCCCGTCCTTTGACCGCAAAAATAAACACTGTGTATCATAATGGCCTGTATGCCGTCCGCTTCGTGCTGACAGTGCTGCTTGCCGCCGTGTTCTTACCCGCCTGCACATTAGCCGAACAGCCAGCCATTATCTACGTGACCGCTACACCACCGCCTGCCACCGATGGGCCATCACCTGTTCCACCAACACCTACCATTCCTCCTACACCAACGGTTGCGCCTGAAATTGCCATTCAGCTTGCCAACCAATACCTGACCAATGGTTATTATGAGAAAGCCGTTGCGGCCTACCAGAGTGTAATCACCAATGGTGGCGCACCGCCCAACATCGCTGCCTCAGCCGGATACGGGCTTGGGCGTTCTGCCTTGCGCGAAGGTTTATTTCAGGATGCCGTCAACGCGCTCACCAACTTCATCACCATGTTCCCGTCGGATGGACGGGTTATACAAGCCCATTTCCTGCGCGGTGATGCCTATCTCGGCCTTTCACAGTGGCAGTCTGCGCTGGATGATTTCAAGTTCTATCTCACCCAACGCCCCGGCCTTGTCGATAGTTATGTTGACGAGCGTATTGCCGATGCGCAATTGGCGCTTAATCAAAAAGATGCCGCAGTTGCTAGTTACCAAGCCGCTACCGATGCAGGGCGCAGCCTCGTGCCGCTCTTAGCCCTTCGCGAAAAAGTCGCGCAGGTGTTGACCGCGTCCGGTGATGCGCAGGATGCGTTGGCTCAATATGAAGCCATCCTCGCTGTTGCCAGAAATGCCCCTTACCGTGCGACCATCGAGTTTCGCGCTGCCCAAACCATGATTTCTGGTGGAGCCAACGAATTGGGTCTAGATCGCATGGCTGCGATTGTCGATACCTATCCCACCACGCCGCAGGCTTACGAAGCTATGAAGCTGCTTTTAGCTGCTAACCGTGAAGTAGATGATTATCTGCGTGGGCAGGTGAGTTATAGCTATGGTGATTATCAGGATGCGATTGACTCGTTCACCCGCTACACCACCCAGAATCCGCTTTCGGCTGTTCCGGCTAATCTGCATTTGCTGGTGGGCCGTGCCTATCGAGAGATTGGCAACCCCTCTGCCGCGAATGTCGCCTTCCAGATCATTATTGACACCTATCCGACGGATTCATTGTTTGGCGAAGCCTTGCTAGAGCAGGGGCGCACCAAATTTCTAGCAAACGACATTACCGGCGCGATTGAGCAGTATTTCAAAATCGCCGATACCTATAACTATCTACCTGAAGCTGCCGAAGCCCTCTGGCGCGTAGGTTATCTCTATGGCACCAACAATAACCCCGGCGAGTCCCGCAAAGTCTTTGAGCGCCTTGCAGATGCCTACCCTAATTCCGATCAAGCTCGCAGCGGTTTATTATTAGCCGCTTCTGCCGCTTCCAACGTGGGTGATCCAGTTGGTGCGGAACGCTTGTATGCCCGCCTAGCCACCACTGCCACCGGTGACGATCAAGCCGCTGCCTACTTCTGGGTCGGTAAGTTGGCTGCTACCCGTGGCGATCAAGATATAGCAAAGCAGGCGTATCAGCTTGCGGTCACTGCCTCGCCGGATAGTTATTTCAGCGCCCGTGCCGGTGATATTCTTGCCGGTCGTGACTCTTTCGCCAAACCTACCGGATTCACCTTCCAGTTTGATGATGCTGTCCAAATCGCTGAAGCTGAAAACTGGATACGGCAAACATTTGGTGTGTCGCAGGAAGGCGCATTGTGGCCTTTATCACCCGCCTTGCAGTCGGATCCTCGTCTCATACGCGGTAACGAATTGTGGGCGGTCGGTGCAAACGCTGAAGCCGAAGTTGAGTTTGGTGATGTCATTGATGCCAACGAAACGGATGGTCTCGCGTCCTATCAACTCGCCATTTTCTTACGCGGCATAGAGGCATATTACCCATCCGTTTTGGCTGCTGCCAATGTCATCCGCGCCGGCAAAGTCGGTACGTTGCAGGCTCCGCCCTATCTCGCCCGCTTACGTTATCCTGCGTATTATCTCTCGGTTGTGCAGGATGTTGCCCAGCGATATAACACCGACCCGCTGCTTATCCTGTCGCTCATTCGTCACGAAAGCCTATTTAATACCTATGCCACGGCTGGCGCTGGCGAAAAAGGACTTACTCAGGTTGTCCCCGCGACCGCTCAATATATTGCCGAGGAATTGAATTGGCCGAACTATCAACATTCTGATCTGTTCCGCCCCTATGCCGGAATTGAGTTCGGTACATTTTTCCTTGCCGAGAACCTCCAACGGTTTGATGGTAATGTTCAGGCCGCGCTGGCAGGTTATAACGCCGGTCCCGGTCGTGCGCAGAATTGGCTTGATCTTTCCGGTGGCGACCCCGATCAATTCATGACTACCATCACCATCGACAGCACCCGTACCTATGTCCAGCGCATCTATGGCTTCTACAGCATATATCGCGCACTCTATGGACAGTCCTAATCATCCGTTGAATTGTTTTAATTCCTGCGGCACATGCTCTGAATCAAAAACGCACCTTCGGGTGCGTTCTCAAATCTCATTTAGATGTTGTTTTTATTAGGCCGCGCCGTCAACTTGCTCTAGCATCACGCGAACCTTTGCCACCAGATCATGGTGCAAAATGGGCTTGGGTAGATAATCATTGGCTCCCGCCTCAATCCCGCGCATGATACTTTCCGCATCGCCCCGTGCCGACAGAATGAGTACCGGTGTGTTTTGGGTATCCGTACGTTCACGCACGACCCGACACAGCTCAATTCCGTCCATTCCCGGCATCATCACGTCCAATATTATCATGTCCGGTGTATTTTGATCCAGCACTCCAAGTGCGGATCGCGCATCCTTAGCCTTCAGGACACCGAAACCGCCGCGCTCAAGCATGATGCCAATCAGCGTCAGCGCACCGATTTCATCGTCCACGACCAGAATATGCTTCTTCATGCAAGCCTCCGAGGCGTTCGAGTTGTTGTAGATTTCATGTGAATTGGTAAAGCTCAGTTCAGTAAGTAAACAATTTCTTGATAGACATCTTAACTATATGTTTATTTTACCACTACGTTTGACAATGGTGCAATGTCTTTGCATTGAGCTTTTCGCTCAATGTCTATTCTTCACATTTAGTTCTCTATTTCAATCCTGATTTGCAACTAACCATATTGAATTCCAAAAACGTATTTGCGATTTCTACTATTTCTTGTACATAAAACTGATTCTAACATGCTATCACCATCCAAACAAGCAATCTACTCTTACAATAGCATCAATTTCGAGAATCGCTATAGTACAATGACCTTGCAACCCTGTTCCTCGTGTTTCGTATACAGGTCAGGGATAGAGTAATCGTTCCTTCTCCAAGGAGGCCTCCATGAATTTGAACGCTGCCATCAGCGTTGAGGAAATCAGCAAGACTTTTGGTGATTTCCGCGCAGTTGATAATCTGTCTTTCGAAGTTCGTCGTGGCGAAATTTTTGCGATGCTTGGGCCGAATGGCGCAGGCAAATCGACCACCATGCGCATGATCTTAGATATTCTAAAACCGGATACCGGTCGTATTGCCGTGCTTGGTGCGCCTATATCTGATGCGATCAAGGATCGTATTGGCTACTTGCCCGAAGAACGTGGTTTGTACCGCAATGTGCGCGTTGTCGAGATGATGGTTTATCTTGGCACGTTAAAAGGATTGTCGCGTGCTGACGCGCAAAAGCGCAGCTTGGCATTACTGGACCGACTCGGTATGGCAGACCAAGCCAAAAAGAAAATCAGCGAACTGAGCAAGGGGATGCAGCAGAAGATTCAATTTGCGGTCACCGTGCTGCATGAGCCGGATCTCATCATTGTTGATGAACCGTTCTCCGGTCTTGATCCTGTGAATTCGCTTGTACTAAAAGACTTGCTATTCGGTTTCAAAGAACGTGGTGGCACAGTTGTGATGAGTACCCATCAGATGAGTCAGGTCGAGGAAATGTGTGATCGGCTGCTCATGATCAATCGCGGTCAGCAAAAATTGTACGGCGCGGTTGATGATATTCGCAAACAGTACGCTCTTCACGCCATTATCGTTGAAGGGCAGGGCAATTGGGCTTCACTGCCCGGTGTCGCCAGTGTTGAACCCATCCAGAACGGACGTAAAGCCGCGCTCCTACATCTTGAGCCACAGGCCACTGCTGACAGCGTTCTGGCGGCTATCGCTGCCTCGCCGGATACAAGCATCGAACGATTTGAGATGGCTGTTCCCGACTTGAACGACATCTTTATTCGCGTGGTCGAAGGTGCTCGCTCATGAACAAAATGCTGTTGGTCGCCCGTCGGGAATATTTTTATAACCTCAAACGCCGCTCTTTCTTGTTTGCGGTTTTTGGTGTGCCGATTTTCACCTTTGTCGTTTGGGGATTAGTCTTTCTGGTCACAGCCGATAGTGAAAAGAAGGTTGGCGCGGGTAACGAGTTTGGTTACGTCGACCAATCGGGCATACTCGCGAATCCAGTCAGTGCTAACGATACACCGGAAGGGTTTGTCGCGTTTGCTGACGAATCCGCCGCCCGCACGGCTCTCAACTCAAAAGCCATTAGCGCCTATTTTGTGCTCCCACAAAACTATCTCAAAACAGGTGATGTTCAGAGTTACAGCTATGACAGTATATCGCCCGCCTTGAAGGATGATTTTACGGCGTTTCTCTTAGCCAATCTCAGTCGTGGCTTGCAGAATACGCTCCCGTTGGAGCGCATACAAGAACCCGTCACCCTAACCATTCATCCGCTGGATTCAGGGCGCATGCTGACCGAGGCGAATTTACCTGCTTTGATCTTTATTCCGCTAATCTTTTCCTTCGTGTTTCTCATGTCATCCAACGTAACCAGCGGTTTCTTGATGGGTGGCATCGTTGAAGAACGTGCCAACCGCATCATGGAAATTTTGATCACCAGCATAACCCCCATGCAAATGTTGATGGGCAAGATCATCGGTTTGGGTACACTTGGACTCACCCAATTGCTTATCTGGGGTGCGGCAGGAGCAATACTCATTGGTGTTGGGCAGCGCCTCCCATTTCTAAATGGGATCAGCTTCCCCCTCGATATAATGGCAGTCTTTGTCGTTTTCTTCCTCGTTAGTTATTTTCTACTTGCCAGCTTGATGGCAGGGATTGGCGCGGTTGTTGGCTCAGAGCAGGAAAGTCGCCAGTTTTCCTCCATTTTATCGCTCATACTGGTCATCCCCTTTTTCTTCATCGCCACCTTTATCAACGATCCGAATTCGTCGTTAGCCTTGGCGTTGACCTTTATCCCCTTCACCGCACCCATGACCATTTTGCTCCGTATGGGCTTCGGCAGTGTTCCCTTCTGGCAGATTGCGACCAGTTTCGGTATTCTGGTCTTAACCACACTTTTCGTGATCTGGGCATCCGCCCGTGTTTTTCGCTGGGGATTGCTGTTGTATGGCAAACGAATCGGTGTGCGTGAAGTGCTGCGCGTAATCTGGTCATCGCCCGAAATGGGTGTCTCTGCCCCACACGCAGCCGGGGAGAATGAATAATGCTCAGACATATTGGTCACGTATTTTTCTATGAACTGCGACGCAACTTTCGCCGTAAAGGCTATCTCTTTACGACTTTTGGCATCCCGCTCATCGGCTTTGCCATCTACTTTGGCTACCAGTTCATCAATAACGTCAATAGTCGTAACCAACCCCCCACACCTGTACCGTCTGAAGCCCTTTCTTCAACAGCCGATCTGTTCAAGAGCATCAACAAAGCAGGCTATGTGGATTTATCGGGACAGTTCGCGGATCCCGGTACCCTCAAAAGTAGGTTGACCCGTTATGATGACGAAGCTGCTGCTCAGGCTGACCTCAGTACCGGCAAGATTGATGTTTATTATGTCATTGCGGCTGATTATCTTCAGACCGGAGATGTAACACTGGTTATGCCCCGCCTCAATCTGGGGCAGACGAGTGCTGGTCCGGTTCGCCGTCTTGTACTGGGCGCACTTGCAAAGGGGCTGGATGCCGATCTCTTCAATCGCCTTGTTGACCCTCTCAATATGCACGAAAATAACCTCCAGCGGGATGCATCCGGTCAAACACAAAGCAACTTTGGTTCAGATTTTGTGGTGGCCTATTTATTCGCGATCTTGTTGATGCTAGCGGTTTTTACGACCAACGGTTACATGATGCAAACCGTTATTGAGGAAAAAGAAACGCGCCTCATCGAGATACTCATATCGTCGATGCGTCCCACACAGCTCCTTACGGGCAAGATATTAGCCCTCGGCTTGTTAGGCTTGGTGCAAATTCTCGTCTGGTTGGCGGCAATCGTGGTGTTGGGAAAGGTGGCTGCTGGCGATGCCGTAAACGCACTTTCGGCGCTGGCTAATCTCAGCCTTACACCGGTACAGCTATTCATATTCTTACTCTACTTTGTCTTTGGCTATCTCTTTTTTGCTGCGGCTTATGGCATAGTCGGCGCAATTTCAACTTCGATGCAAGAAGGCCCGCAATTTGCGGTCTTTTTCACCCTGCCTGCTGCCATCCCACTTTACTTTATCAGCCTATTTACCACCTCACCCGATGCACCGCTGCCGGTTATACTCAGCCTGATTCCAATTACTGCGCCCTTGTCGATGGTGATGCGGATTTCTATCACCACTGTTCCTGCGTGGCAAATTACGCTGAGCTTGGTGCTGTTGATTGCGTTGGACTTGGTTATGATCTGGTTGGCAGGTCGCGTATTCCGGGTGCAAACACTGCTTGCCGGTCAAGCACCTCGTCTGCGTGACATTCCTCGCTATCTCCGTGGATAAACCAGCACGGGCGGTCGTTTGTTAGCGACCGCCCGTGCATCATTTCAATGACTGTAACCAGTTGACCCGGTTCATTCTGCCCAGGTAATCATTCCCGGCAAGAAGGTTGTGTGCAGATAGGGATGGTAGGGCATGACCCGCACCGAAAGACCCCGTTCCCCGCTGGTATCGTAGGTCACTTTCGCAGTGAACTTACAAATCCCGCGCTCGTCTACACCGCTCGCTTTCATATCAACCGCTTCAGCCTGTTCGCCAATTGTGCCCAGAGTCGTCAGCTTGCCATAATAGACTTGGACGCGCACTTCGTCCGGAGTTAGTTGTCCGAGGTCAACCATCGCCGTGACCTCGATGTTGGCTCCCACCTTAATTTGTGTTTGGGAGATTTTGACATCACTCACTTTGACGAATTTCCATGCACTGCTTAACTTACTGCGCCAATTGGTATATGCCAGACCTTCCTTCATGTTGTCTTCGGTCAGGGCCAGCACATTTTTGTAGCTTGGCATATAAAACTTCTCGGCATATTCCTGCACCATGCGCCGTGTATTAAAATATGGAGCCAGTTTCTCCATGGACTTTTTGACACGCGCGATCCACTCACGTGGGAGTCCATCACGTCCGTGTGCATAGTACAGCGGGATAATATCCTGTTCGAGCAAGTTGTAGAGCGCTTCACTCTCTACATAGTTTTGATGTTCCCATTCGGCTTCCGGATATTCCTCGCCGTTACCAATCGCCCAACCGACATCATTGTTATAAGCTTCTGCCCACCAACCATCAAGGATGCTGCAATTAAGCCCGCCGTTGTAGATAACTTTCATGCCGCTTGTACCGCTGGCTTCTTTCGGACGTTGGGGTGTGTTCAACCACACATCAACCCCCTGTACCAGATGCCGTGCGATGTTCATGTCGTAATTTTCGAGAAACACAATCCGGTGACGGAAACCTTCTTCGCGCGCCAGATTTACAATTTGGCGGATGAGGTCTTTACCTCCAGTGTCGTGCGGGTGAGCTTTACCTGCGAAAATAATCTGTACCGGGAAATCGGGGTTATTCAATATTTTCTTCAACCGTTCCGGGTTGCGAAAAGGAGTGTAGCCCGTTTATAGGTGGCAAATCGCCGCGCAAACCCAATCGTCAACGCATCAGGATTAAGCACTTCGTCGGCAGCTTCAACCTCACTTAGTGCTGCGCCGCGCTTTTCCAACTGTGTCCGCAACCGATCACGGGTGAATGCAACCAGTCGCTCTCGCCGCCGTTCGTGGGTTCGCCATAACTCGGCATCAGGAATCGTATCGACTTTTTCCCACACATCTTTGCGTTCTTCGTCGCTGCGCCATGCCGGATCAAGATACCGGTCGAGCAGGGTAGCCATTTCGCGGCTCACCCATGTCTGCACATGAATACCATTGGTTACCGAATCGACCGGCACTTCATGTTCCGGCACATTCGGGTACAGCCATTGCCACATATGTCGTGATACTTCACCATGCAGCTTGGCTACACCATTCGACCCTGCCGACAGATTCAACGCCATGACCGCCATTGAGTACAATTCGTATGTACCCATATTCTCGCGACCAATGTTCAAGAATTCGTCCCGCGAAAGGCCGAGACTGCGGTAATAATCGGTGAAGTGTTCATCTATCAAGTCAAAGCCGAAGCGTTCCAGTCCTGCAGGGACAGGGGTATGTGTGGTGAAAATGTGGCTCGCCGCCATAATTTCTTTAGCTTGATAAAAATTGAGCTTCTTTTCCTGCATTAACTGGCGAATGCGTTCCAGCGCCAAAAATGCCGAGTGACCCTCGTTCATATGGCAAATTGACGGTCGTAAACCGAGTGCTTCCAGCAGTCGTATACCACCAATGCCCATCAAGATTTCTTGGCGGATGCGTGTTCGCTTGTCGCCACCATATAAACGATCCGTCAGGATGCGATCTTCCTGCCGCGTGTTTTCCGGGACATTTGAGTCTAGGAGGAATAGAGGAACCCGCCCAACTTGTACCTTCCAGATTTGGGCATAAAGTTCGCGCCCCGGCATCGGAACGGAAATCTTAATCGGCGTGCCATCTGCCTTGCGTTGTAAGATGACTGGCAAAACGGAATAGTCATTTATCGGGTACAGTTCCTGTTGATAACCGTCAGCATTCAGGTACTGCTGAAAGTAACCCTCCTGATACAATAACCCAACTCCCACCAGCGGCAGACCCAAATCACTTGCACTTTTCAGATGGTCGCCGCTAAGGATGCCCAGACCACCCGAATAACTTTGCAGGCATTCAGTGATACCAAACTCCATCGAAAAATATGCCAGCGTCGGCTGTTTAAGTTTGCCGTAATGGTTTGCATACCATGTCCCTTTGTCGCTCATGTATGCGTCAAAGGCTTCACAAACTGCGGCAAGATTCGCCATAAAAGCCGGATCATCGCAGGCGGCCTGCAACCGTTCTTGGCTGATAAGCCCCAACATCCAAACGGGATTATGACCTGTAGTTTCCCACAAATCGCGGTCTAGCCGCCGAAATAGGGCAATGGTCTCGTGATCCCATGCCCAGCGCATATTAAAAGCAAGTTCTTGGAGCCGTCGCAAAGGCTCAGGTAAATTGGGTATCACGTTAATCCGCGTGACAGGTTTAACCATTCAGTTTGTCTCCTGATTGTGCCGTCATTTTGATTGTGCTGTTGTGATTATACATGCCTTTCGCCCATGCATCAGGGTAAAATGTCACGGTTTTAGGCAATCGTTTTGTCGAATTCTAACGGATTTACATTAAGAAATGTATTCAATTTATACCCTTTACGACAAAAAGAGCTATGATACAATCGCGACTGGTGAATATTTTCCCAAACGCAAATCGAGTCGATTGTAGTGGAGGAAGAAATGTCTATGCTGAAAAAGCAGCCCCTCAAAAGCAAACCTGTTTGCAAAGTCACATTCACGCTGCCAGAATCTGTGAAGGCAGAAAGCGCTTACCTAGTTGGCGATTTTAACAACTGGGATGAAACCGCCACCGAGATGAAGAAGCTCAAGAAGAATGGGCAATTCACCATTACTCTTGAACTCGATAAGGCCAAAGAATATCAGTTCAGGTATCTCGTTAATGGCTCGGAGTGGCACAACGATTGGCACGCAGACAAATATGTGCCAAATCCATATAGTGGAGACAATTCCGTCGTTGCAACCTAATTAGGTTGAGAACAAAAAGGGACACGATAAGCTGTGTCTCTTTTTTATTACTTTGTTTAGCTGCTAGCCTGTAGGGTTTATTCGCCCTGTGGTTGTGAGCGCAGGGAAATATAATCCAACACATTGCGCCCGATACAACGCCCCTGTCGCAACCCATTTTCAATCGCTGCCCGATAATGAATGCCACCATATAAGCGTGAAATCGCCGCTTCATTGGCTGCTGCCTCGAATGACGTAAAGGAACGTATTCCGAGGTTATGCTTTTGACCGGAACGATCTGTAAATGCTACCGTACCAAACATGCCAGTCAATACCTCCGCAGCCGCCTCAGAAACCACGGAATGTCCCGACGGATATTCAGGGAACCCCGGTGATGCAATCATCGACTGCCAGCGAGGGTCAATATAGCGCTGAATATAAGTTACCGGGCGTACAAGGTTGACTTGGTATTTCAATGACCACGCCGATATGAACGCATCACCAACGGCTAAACCCACCAAGGCATACATCATTGAAGCACGTTCCAATTTCAAGTCGAGTACATCCGTAAGCTGATTCTCGATGAGTACCCAGTGACCGGCTGGAGTTCCAGTTTGACCGGGTGTATCCACCCAAAATCGCGCTATATCTTTTTGCTCGTTGGTCAGATTATCGCCCGTCGTTTTCACTTCAAGAGCTTGTAGATAAAACGGCGACCCTTTTTCTTCGCTAAAAGGCAAATTCGGCTGCACAGCACAAGCATCTGCTGAATAAAGTGCGAATGGGCGGATTTGCCCCCAATAAGGCTCAACCGGTTTCATATCTTTTGCAGTTAATACCCAGAGTGACGAATCGCCGGTCGGAATGTCCCACGACATCGTACGTGTTTCAGTGTAATTGTCCGTCGCCACCCACTCCAAAATGGTGTGAGCTACTTCATCTCCATAGGCCAATGAATCCTTGATGATATTGGGATCGAGCTTACTCTGGCGCGCTTTAGCTTCACTTTCTCGCAGCGCCTTAACAGCTTTTTGCGTATCAACCGCGTCTTTGGGGAACAGGCCAGCAATCGTTGTTGAAAGCGCACCGTTAGTTACAGAAATCCAGTCATATACTTTGTTATCTTCAACATATGGCATATCAGGCAAGCCAGTCACTTGACCGGACATTGATATTCCATCCGACATACCCGGCAAAATAGATTGATAGGCTGTGATGCCCGCATAGGCATATAACCGTGAAGCTCCCGGTGCGGAAACCTTTTCGACTTCAACACGGTCGTAAAGGAGCTGCATCCATTTTACTAATATGGTGGGCTCTAACTCACTCGGCAGCGGCAAACTGTCTTGTGCAAATGTATACTGCGGTTTAGGCAAAATCAGAAAACACAATATCATCGCCAGAGCCGAAACAAGCTTAATACCCGATGATGTTCTCATAAAACCCCCTTCATTCCCGTTTTTGAACTAAATCTAATTTATTATAGGTGAAATATGTCCCGCAAAGTTGTGTGATAGCTGACGCAATCCTGATGCCTACCATACAGTATGACGACGCAGTTAGCCGATTCGTTCCGCCCGTCGAATAGTTAGCGATAAAATCCACTCGGTGACTAGCGATTGTCCTAGCGAGAAAGCAAGAAGGGCAATTCCAAAAAATATAGCATAAGGAATGGTGGCCCAAATTTCGCTATAAAATCCAACATGAAGGAAACGGAGTCCCCAATCGCCAACTGCCGCATATAGACCTGCCAGCACCCAAGCCGGACCATCACCCAAGCTAATCTGATTATTGATGAACTGGGTTGTTGCGATAGTGAGCCCAACCACGATCAATAAACGTACCCCGATCAGGATGACTTGAAGCATGACATTGTATATGCGCTGCTGAACGTTTACTGCAATAAACAACCCGATCGCTGCTTGCATACCCACTGCGGTCAACGGCACCAAAAGAGCGGCTGTCATCAGAAATGCCAACAACAGCGCGCCCACGATGGGCGATACTTCCGGGGTGATGTTGTTAATCAGAAGGTCAATGTAACGCCCTTGGAATCCCGTCAAATCATATAAAATGCCCAGTACCAGTATCACCCGAATAGCCATAATCAATCCCAGCAGCAGCCGCAGTCGGTAATATACGCTGGCCCATTTTGCCCGCAGCGCTACCCCCGCGCCGCCTTCAGTCGCCCGCAGATTGTCCCACGCTAAACGGCGTTTCTGTTCACTGACCGTGTTGACAGTCAAAATCATAGCTGCAAATTGCAAAATGAGTTGGAGGATAAATGTAGGCCAGAACACGATAGCCATTAGGCTTTCGGTCAGGCTTTGCCCCGGCACGTTCTGGAGTAAGTTTGTGCCAATAATATAACCACCGACGAACAGCAGCACCACAACAAATGAAAAACCCGCTGCCTGTGCATACTTGATGCGCCGTGATGTACGTTGGATTTGACCGAGTTCATAGTGCACATGTGGGTGTTTTGCACTTGCCCAATCAGGCAGTCTCATGCCAAGTCTTTGCAACATAATTTAGTCCGCCTATCCTACCAATAAATCACCGATGGTTACTTCTAGTGCATTTAATGCGTTTGACCAGTCAGCCTGTTGCACGTTCACATAGCGTCCATAGCGGATATAGTAGATATAAGTATCTGGCACAATACCGCCCAGTTGTTCTCGCACTGCTGCCGCATATACCCCAATTTGTAAATGATACCGTAGGGCGTGGTTACTCAACAATGTCTCGGCACCGCTTGGTTTGTAACCTGCGATATGGCTGGTTTTGTAGTCAAGTACCACCCAACTTCCATCTTCTCGCTGGAACAGCACGTCCAATACCCCGTGTATGATGCGCTTTTCGCTGCGATAAACAAAAGGGATTTCGCGGTATAGTTGTACCGCCGCACTTAACCAACTGTAAACCTGATTCGTCTGCATTGTGTCCAATAACCTGTGGGCGTGCTGAACAGCGTTCTGGCGTTGGCGACCATCCACTACGCCCAGTTCCCATGCGTAGCTATCGAGGCGGTCATCAAAATGGGCGTGTTCTTCTTTGAAATCCCACCATCCCAGCACTTTATGTACCATTTCCCCGATAATACGTTGCGACACTTCTTGTGACTTTTGCCGCGTGATGTGCTCGACAGTTATAGGGGCATCTTGAAACACACTTCTGCGGAATTTCCGTCCGAGAATAGGATCAATCCTAGCGCCACCGGCATCTGCAATTTGTGTTGCAGTGATGTGACGTATCGTTTCACTTTGGTTTATATGGATAGCAGCAGTTAATGGTGCGCGGTTATCGCCTTCTACAAGGCGCATCTCTTTTACTTGCGGTTGCTCCCAACCATCATAATCATCATCTGTTCTGCGTTCCAGTACATCATCTGGTGGTGGCTGCGCTGGCGCAGTGACTTGAAGTTTCCCCCAATCTTTTTCGACCATAACCGTTCCTGCTTGGAGTTCTATTTCAAGTTTCAGTGCCGTACTTAACCAGCTTTGCCATGTATCCTTGCCGCCTTTCAGTTGCCCGCTGAGCAGTAAATAATCTTGTGCCCGTGTTGCGGCAACATACAAGAGCCGTTTGCGTTCTGCAACCTCACGTAGATTTTGCAACCTTTCGGCCTGTTGATAGCCATATCCCGCCACCATTTTATCTTCGGTCACGTCATAAACCTTGCATACCAGTCCATATTCCGGGTCGAGCATAACCGGGTCGGTATTACTGTTTCCTTTGCTCCAGCCAATATCCACCAGCACGACCAACGGATACTCTAACCCTTTACTGGCATGAACGGTCATCAGCGTAACGCTGTTGCCGATATCTAACAACGCTTCGCCTTCACGCACTTCCCGAACACTCAAATCTTTCAAATATTGCGAGAACGCCCCTAATGTCACTTGACGGCTCGTTTGTGCCTTGTCCAAGAGTTTTTCAATATTACTTCGCCGCCGCGCCCCATCCGGCAGCCCCGTTAGTATTGCCAGATAACCGGTTTCATCCAGCGCACTTTGTAGCAAATCGACAATCGAAACCCGTCCCGCCATCGCGTGCAGTGTGGTTAAACAATCGCGTGCAAAAATTACCTGTTCATGCTCGTCTATCGGAACGCCTGTCAGATTCTGTAACGCATCCCACAATGGCAGTCGCTTGTGTAAATCTTGTGGATCACGTTGTAGTCTCAGCGCGAGCAGTGCATCATCGCTCAATCCAAACAGCGGTGAGCGTAAAGCAGATGCCAGTGCCAGATTATCACCGGGGTTGTGTAGTGCCGTCAGTAGATTTAGCAAATCCCAGACTTCTTGGCGGCTGTAATAACCGCGTCCTGCTAGCGTCACATACGGCAGCCGCATCACCTTGAATACATCTTCATACAACAAAATATTGCTGGTGGACTGAAACAGAATCGCGATGTCGCCATAGTTGATGGGTCGGAAACCTGATTGTTCCTTGTCAAAAACCACACGTTTTTCATCGTCAACAATCGCTTTGAGCCGCTTTGCTAACTCATAGGCTTCCCATCGGCGCATGGCCTCCGCATCTAGCTTTTCATCGGTCACTTGCTTGTCAATGATGAGCAGCTCAATTGGTGCAGCCTCTGATGGAGCATCGACCCGCTTCGCGCTCATCGGTTCGCCCAGTTCAACCTCATACTGGCGAACCGGACTGTTCGAATCCCGCCGCAGAACATCCTCGAATATACGGTTGAAGCCATCGACCAGCCGTTTATGGGTACGAAACGACTGTGCCAATGCCACATCTACGCCGCCTACACTTGTAATCTGTTCGCGTACCTGATCAAAAACACTGACATCCGCCCCACGAAACTGATAAATGCTTTGCTTCGGATCACCCACCACAAACAAGCTGCCACCACGCCCTATATCTGCCAGCCCGCGCACAATCTCCCACTGTACGCTGTTGGTGTCCTGGAATTCATCAACCAGCAGGTGTTTGAACTCGGCTCCCTGATAGCGTTCACGTACAGCCGCACTGCTAACCAGCAGATCACGCGTTAGGCGTTCCAGATCATTGAAATCCATGAGTGCGTCAGCTTGTTTCCGTTCGCGGTAGCTATCCTGCGTCTGTCGGATAAGCTGTGACCACAAAGGTAATAATTTAGCCGCGTTGTGGTCAACATCACCAATCTTGTCGCCCATATTCTTGAGTGTTTGCTCAGCTAGCGCCCGCATGATTTTCAGCGCGCTCTTAGAATCAGCGAGAATTGTCGCGCCACCCCACGCGTCTGCTTTGCCTCCCACTAAGTTAATCGCACGGTGAAGTCTGGTTAATGCCTCATGACACGCATCAATATCGTCACTTTCATCAATGACAGCCAATAAAGGTCTACAGGCCAACCACACATCCATCATCTTGTCACCGGCTTGGGGCCAGCCGTTTTCTGGCTGCCAATTCGCCACCACGACGTAATCAGCATTCGCCCGCAGTTGATCAATGATGGATTGCGCCGTCTGATTCCACCGGTCTTGCCAGCGCATCACCACATCGTCCGGCATATCCGGTATATCTTCTCCGACTAGCTTAACCAATATCTGTCGGATAGCCTGTGTGTCGTATTCAGTAAACAAATGCGCCGCCGCATCATTGTTTTGTGCTGCTTTCTGCAACACATCATCAATGCTGTCGTCCAGCAGCAAACGTGAGTCCACCTCATCCAATACCTCAAAGCCGGGGTCAACACCGGCTTCCGCCGCATTTGACCGCAGTATCGACGCACACAACCCGTGAATGGTATCAATACGGGCGCTGGTCATCGCTGCGACCCGTTCCGCCCAAATTGCCTGTTCCACCGGTTTGTCGGCAGTATCCACCAGTCGCTGTTCCAGCGCTCGCCGTACCCTGTCACGCATTTCCTGCGCCGCTTTTTTGGTAAAGGTGATCGCCACCAATGCGTTAAGAGGCCAGTCTGGATTCTTATCGAGCAGACTCAAAAAACGCTCAACCAATACGAACGTCTTGCCGGAACCCGCACCCGCCACCACAATCAGGTTACGCTTATGCTCACAAATCGCGGTTTCTTGAGCAGCAGTCAATTGGCGCACTGTCGTTTTCTCATCGGTCATAATTGTTTCCGCCGCTGCATCACACTCACACGACAAAACTGAGTAAACTCACAATAATGGGTACACGCTCCCCTCCCTTTGCGATTTGGGACACTGGCAAAGTTGCCTGCGCGTCCTTGATGCAAATGTTCGCCCAACCGTGTTTGTGCTTCCTCAAGCGATGTCTGGTTTTCAGGCTTATCCATATGAATATCACCACTCGTTGACCGGTTCAGATGCCAGAATGTGCCTCCCGCAATGCCTGTAGGAGCATCGGTGTCATCAGCTTGCAACGTCGCCAGCGTTTTTTCGACCGCCAACAGATATATCATCATCTGGAAATTACGACCCTCCACCATCTCGCTAATAGGGATTTTCGTGCTTCCCGTTTTGTAATCCACGACGATGATCTGGTCGCCTATGCGGTCAATCCGGTCAATGTAGCCTGTTACCCGCACTTCGCTGTCTCCCAAACGCAATTGCAGCGGTACACCGTCTTCACCACCCAGCGGCATCTCCTGTTTGTAAGGGATGCGTTCATATCCCTTAAATAACTTGCCCAGTGGCGAATCTTCCGAAAAATCGGCTCGTACCAATGCTTCTATCTTGCGCATCAGTGTCACCTGTTCCTGCAACCATAACGGCGACTCGCGGAAACCGAATGTGTCTGATGCATCTGGCAGTATGCTAGCTGCTACCGTCCGCAGGGTTTTCATAGCGTGGTCAAGATTTTCAGGCACGATGCTGATTTGTTGTTCGCCAAGCTGCCGGTATGTTTCTTCCAAAATCGCATGAACCACTGTTCCACGTTGGGCAGCGTCCATACCGGATTCTGGTTCTTCAACAGCTTCCAGCTTCAGCAGTCGTTTAGCAAAGAAGCGAAATCCGCATAACCCATAGTCATTAAATTGGCTGGCGCTCCAGATGCGTTTTTCCCCTAACTCCGCCGCTACCCACTCCAACAACTGTGGATCATGCAATCGTCCGCTGAAATGATCTAATTTGCGGCTGGTCATGCGTCCTTGTTCGATTTGTCGCCCCTGAAGAATTCGCCGCCAATATGGGCTTTGCTCGGTCAAAAGCCAATTGTATAGTGTGTTAATGGAGGGATCTGGCATTCCCTGACTAAGACTTTCGGCAACTGCTAATGCCGCCTCACCCCGATTAGAGACTTCATCCCAGCGCACCGTTCCGCCCAGTGGGATTTTATGGCGTTCGATGATGGTGTCCGCGTCACTAAATACGAGTTTTACTGCCCGCCATAAATGACTTTCAGGCCATATCGCCCCATTTTGAACGGTTGGTCTTGAAAGGGTTAGTGTCTTGCGGGGCAAACTAATCAACTCATAAAACAAACCGTCATCGGCGGCTCGTTCGGCCTGTGTTTCTAAGAAAATCCCCGCTTGCGTCTGTGCCCGACGTTCACTGTCTAGATAGATTAGATCTTCAGGGGTAGGGCGCGGGAAAATACCTTCAGCGAGTCCGGGGATAAATACATGCTCATGCGGCAGCCCGCGTGCATCGGTTACCGAAGTCACCAGCACCCGACCGGTTCGATTAGCATTATTGGCTACTGATGTGCGTCCGATGGCACTTTTAAGATCACTAATAAACATGTTCCATAACGTTTGCTCTGGCGTGACTGGGTCGACTTCGGACATGAGCTTTTCTGTCGCGAGCATCCCCTTGAGCACTTTTTTGAAGGCTTGTAACGCTAACAGGTCGCGTCCAGCAAACACGTCATTTGATGCGTTTACTTGTCTCAACATCTGCAAACTATAGCCGGAGGTGAGATAGTCGACTGGTTCCTCATCAGCCAGTGGATCGCCGTCCACAAGCATTTCAATCCACTGGATATAGTCTTGGATGCTGGCAGTTTCGGCCGGCGTAACTGCTTCAAAAAATGCGCGTAACGCTTCTTTCAATTGATCGGTTTGGTTGCCAGTCAACACTGCTTCTTGTTGATCGCCTTCCTCATCAGTTGAAGCAACTGCCGATGCCTGAATACCCGCCAGCCAATCGGTTTGTCCTTTGATAATTTGCTGTTCGCGGCTGATAATATCCAGCTGGTTGGCTGTGGCGCTGTCAATATTCGGAACGACGAAATACGGCGAACGCAACACATCCAACACCGCCCGCCGTTGAAAGCCATATCGAGCCAACTCCAATAGGTTCAGCAGCGCAATGATCACCGGATTATTCGCCAGCGCGTCACCTGTGTGCATGAGTACCGGGATGCCATAGCGCTGCGCCGCCGTATTGAGATGAAGCGCGTATTGCGTCCAATCTCGTACCGCGATCAATATTTCATCGCCTGTACAGCCATCAAGCATTAACTGTTTGATCTGCCGTATTAGGGCAAATGATTCGGTCTTTGGGTCTGGCGCTTCAATAAACTTTACACAGCCATCCGACCGGGTATTGGGCGCATTGTTTATAAAACTGTAGTGAGTTAGGTGTTGCAATCCTGCATGACGCATAGAGCTGCCCACAGTGGATAAGCGATTCTCAACCAACGGCTGCTTGGCTTTTGCAAACTCGCTCGTTAATCGCTGGTGAGCTTCAGTAAATCGCCTTCCGACCGTGTTTTCGCGACCTTCCACCTCTGGCAGTGTGATGAGCATCTGCCGTACCCGTCCTGCCAACAGCGCTAGTAGCTGCGCCTGAAGCGGATTGAATTGGTCAAAACCATCCACCACCATCAGCGCAATATTTTGCCCTACATGCTGTTTTTGCTTGAGTTCATCCAGCGCCAACCAGCCTTCACCTTCACGGTCAACCAGATTGTTGTTGCGTAAAGTATCCTGATACCGTGTGTATATCCGCGCTAAATCACGATCTTTGTCCGTTCCTGTTTTTGCGACAGCCGCAAACGGATCAGGATAGATAACATTCTGCTTTAGTTCATAGATAAAGTCGGCAACGACCTGCGCAAAACCGGCTTTGTCGGCAATCCGGTGAAAGACAGAAAGCTGATTATCACGTTGCAACTCGGTCAGCAGCCCACGGATCAGCCGAACACGTCCCGTGTCATCAAGTTCGCGTTGTGGTTTGCCGACAATGTCTAACAATCGCGCGTAGAGGGTATAAAAACTGAAGAAGGTTACATTGAAGTAAACACGCCGCCCGCTAGTGTGTTCTACAAGCCTTTGCCGCAAGGCATCTTCTTGTCGTGTACCCGGCAGTAGTACCCATATTGGCGCGAACGGTTGTGTTTCGACTGCCCTATGAATTTGCTCCAGAACATATTCAGTTTTGCCGGCATCAACGTGGGTCAGCAGGAGTTCAGTCGGCATGTGCGGGTTGTCCTATTCAAGGAGCAGACGGCGCGTTGCCGTGACAGTCTCCTGTGGAATGCGGTCTAGCTTGGATAAATATTGTTCGCCGAGGTTTTGTAATAATGAGTGTAAATGGCTGATCGGTACGACCGGCTCTTTTTCAGCGATTTGAACGGCATTAGGACCAGCAGTGAATACCACGATACCAAATACAGGCACTTTTTCTAAGCGGTTTTTTATCAAATAATCGCGTAAAGCCTGTACATCATCAACCGCTTCTTTTGTCGGGTTAGTCGAAAAGGGCAGCCATTCACCCTGTTTGTTTTGCTTTAACCAATTGGCTTTTTCATTGGCATAATTTCCGCTGCTACTCAAAATGCGAAATACCAATGCCCCCGGCGGACCTAACAGCACCGCGTCAATGTAACCCAGTCCGGAACGGTTAATATTACGAATGAACGAATAGCGACCATCAAAATAATTACTTTGATTTAAGACATCACCAGTCATCATCGCCAGATCATTTTCTTTGCGTCGCGTAAATGCGCGTAGGACAACTGCGACCGCCAACACAATAACGATTGCACCTACCACTAGCAATCCGTTGCCGGTTAAATCATATAACCAGAACAACGGGTGAATACGGGGTATCAGCAAAATCGTGGTCAATAATGCGCCAACGACCAACAACAGTACACCAATTGCGAGCACAATAAAAGAGATTTGAAGGAGTTGTCTTGAACGCCGGGTTAAGGCGCGTACCGGGGCGATGTTTTCCATACTAAAGGCCTGCTACTTTACGTTGCGCTTCTGCGAAGAAATTTTTGCACGTCTCAACGTCAGAACCTCTTCCAGTATTTTTTGTAGTTCATTAAATCGGGGTAGGGGTTTATACATTAACCGGTCAGCATCGGTTCTTTTCATGATCTCATCGTATTCTTCTGTACTTAAGCGGTATGCCGTCGCGAACACAATGGCAACTTGACCGAGAATCGGGCTTTTACGCAGCCGTATTGCAACTTCATCCCCATTGATGTTACCCGGTAGTCGAATATCCAGCAGCGCTAATTCCGGTAATTCACCTTTAAAACGCCCTTCATCAACATCCTCAATCCATAAAAGGGCTTCCTCACCGTCGACAAACGCCACGCCTTCGATGCCCCACATTTCGAACATCGCCAATAAAACTTCATATATATCTGGCTCGTCCTCAACAACCATCCATGTAGACAAATTAGGCTCCTTAATCGCCGACGATGTGTCAAACCGTTTTTCTTGATTATACTAGATTTTCTTAACCTGACTTGTACAAAATTGAGATATTTCTTAAGCATGATTTGTCCACTACAGGTATACTGAAAGAATAATCGATTTATTTAGCCCTTTTTGGGGAGACTCGTGCATTGATTTGGCTCATTGCGGAAGATGAAACTGACATTCTGAATCTACTCACCATGGTTGTACAGGTGTGGGGACACCAAACACTTTCCTTTGAAAGTGGGCAAAAGGTGTGGGATTGGTTAGATAAAATTGAAGCTGGCACCTATGCTGGTGAATTGCCGCAGTTTGCCCTGATGGATATTCGGATGCCCGGTAAAAAAGGCAATGAAGTTGCCAATCGGATGAGAACCATACCCTGCTTCCAACACATGCCGCTGGCATTGATGACAGCATTTTCGTTGAGCGAGGCTGAACAAAAAGTTTTTCGGGATCAAGACGGGGTTGATGCGGTCATTGCGAAGCCCCTACCGGGTTTCGATGAATTGCAGAAAACACTCAATCGCATTATTGAGACTAAACGCGTAGCACAGGCCGGGGCAAACCCATCACCATGAGCACCAGTGATCCACAAGAACTCAGCGGCGTTATTCGGCGTGTAGATAATCTGGGCAGCGCGACTTCCCAATTGTTTGGTCGTTTATTGCGGGGGTTGCGTCAGGGTTCCGGTTCCCAAGCTGGATCTCAACCACCCGCTGGCGATGAAATGGGCGACGAACCCTCAAGCGGCATCAAACGTCGTGATGCTGATATTGAGCGCCTGAATGCCATTATTCATGCTTTGGATGAAGGCATAATTGTTCAGGACAATGAAGGTCGTGTCCTCATCGAAAATGCTGCTGCTCGTAAGCTCATTGGCAGCCGTAAAGACTTTTGGACCAGCGAACTCGGTACCCTGTTTAATGCCTTCCGCGATGTCGTCCGTCTTGACTCTGAACTGGCTCCTCTGGGTGAACCAGCCCGCGTCCAGATCAACAACATGATTATCGGTGCTCAGGTCGCAGCCGTCGCGGATAGTCAAGGTAAACGCATTGGAACGATGATGGTCTTGCGCGATGTCACCCGTGACGCGTTGGCTGATCGTCTAAAAGATAGTTTTGTGACAGCCATCTCTCATGAACTGCGTACCCCGATGGCCGTCATCAAAGGGATGAGCGATGTCATCATGGGGCAACCGCAGGATCGCCCCCCGAATCGTAAATTTCTTGAAACCCTTAGTCGTAATGTCGATATTCTTGACCGGATGATAGTCGAGCTGCTCGATATTGGCGAGATGAGTGCCACCGCATTCTCGGTTCGTCACGAGCCGCTTAACCTTGAAGACTTGATATGGCAGGTCGAACGCGGCATGAAGCCTGAAGTCAAGAAAGCCCGCTTAGATGTCAAAATCATGGTCAAAGATGCAGATCGGATGCACTTGCTTGGCGATGATCAGCGCTTGCGTTGGGCACTCGGTCACTTATTGCAAAACAGTATCCGCTACACCGAACCCAAAGGTCATATCGTTATCATAGTCGGCCTCAGTGGTGACGATCAGGTTGCCATTCAGGTTGTGGATACCGGCGTGGGTATTTCAAAGCGTGATCTCCCCCATATTTTCGACCGCTTCTATCGCGGCGAACCCCGTACGCGCAGCGGTAAACTCCTCGATCCACGCGGATTAGGGCAGGGTTTATTCGTCGCCAAGACCGTTGCCGAAGCACATGGTGGTTATTTATCGGTGCAAAGTGAGGTCGGGCAGGGCAGCGTCTTTACGATGATCCTCCCACTTCAGCCCCCCAACTAAGGCTACCCGCGAATTAACCGTCACCGGTAACTATTTGCCCATCCCATCCCGAATCGTTACAATTTGAGTTGAAAAATAAACCCCATAACGGATTTGGAGATTTTTGTGTGTCACGATTAGGTGCATTTAGCTTCGTTTTACACACGCACTTGCCTTATGCTCGTCTCGCTGGTCGTTGGCCGCATGGCGAAGAATGGATACATGAAGCCGCCATCGAAACCTACATCCCTTTATTACAGACTTTATATGATCTTAAAGAGCAAGGTGTATATTTCCGCCTAACGTTGGATATAACACCCGTGTTGGCAGAGCAATTGGTTGACGCTGATGTGCTCGAACATCTTGACCAATATCTGGATGAAAAAATTACTGCTGCCGCCAGCGACAAGATTTATTTCGAGTCACCCGGTATGGAAGATGTAACATTGGTTGGCCTTGCTAAACAGTATCAGAAAAACTTTGAGAGCATCAAATCTGCTTTTCATAACCGCTTTAATCGGGACATTATCGGTGCGTTTCGCCGCTTGCAAGATGAAGGTTTGATCGAAATTATCACCAGTGCGGCTACCCATGCTTACCTGCCATTGCTCTCGCGTGATAGTTCGATAGTTGCTCAACTAAAAACAGGTATACAGAGTTATGAACGCTTATTTGGGCGCAAACCGGTTGGCTTCTGGCTGCCAGAATGTGCCTATCGTCCCGCCTATATCACCGATGACGGTCGCTTGCGCCCCGGCTTAGAGACATTTCTTGAGCAAGAGGGCTTAAAGGTTTTTTTTAGCGAAACGCATACCATTACAGGTGGTCAGCCTGTCGGGGTAGCAGCGGGTGATGTCATCGGCCCATATGGTTCTATCAATCGCCGCTATCTCGTTCCAACCAGCCCAACCCTCCAGATTCCCGAACGAGCTGCCACAACCTACAAACCCTACTTTGTTAGCAAAACGGTTGCTGGCACATCTGCTGGCGAACATTCAGGTGTAGTCGTCATCGGGCGCAATAACCAGACGGGTATGCAGGTTTGGAGTGCTGATTGGGGTTATCCCGGTGATGTTGATTATCGGGAGTTCCACAAGAAAGCCGGAACCAGCGGTATGCGCTACTGGCGTGTCACGGGCAATAAGATCGATCTGGGCGACAAAGATTACTATCATCCAGATTGGGCAGCCTTTAAAGTAGATCAACACGCCGAGCATTTTGCCCATATGGTGGGTGATCTTCTACGCGACTATCATAATCAAACCGGGGAGTTTGGTTTTATATCCTCCAATTACGATACTGAATTATTTGGTCATTGGTGGTACGAGGGTATAACATGGCTGGGTTTGGTGCTGCGTCATCTGGCTGGCTATGAGGACATTAAACTCACTACAGCCAGTGAATTTATCCAGCGCCACCCGCCCACTGAAGTCCTCCACATTCCGGAAAGTTCATGGGGCAGCAATGGCACGCACTTCACATGGGATAATGTCGAAACCCATTGGATGTGGGAGCCAATCCACGAAGCCGAAACTCGCATGGAAAATCTGGTCGCCCGATTTCCAAATCCATCCGACGACCAGCGGGTTCTACTCAATCAAATTGCCCGCGAGTTATTACTATTACAAAGTTCGGACTGGCCGTTTCTGGTGACCACCGGGCAGGCGCGTGAATATGCTGTCCAGCGCTTCAGTCAGCATCTCGAACGGTTTAATAAGCTGATAGAGAGTTTGGAAAGTGATGCTCCCGACCGCGGTCTAGCCGAGGCTTACTACGAATTGGACAAAGTGTTTCCGGATATAGATTATCGTTGGTTCTCAGCCGTAGAATGATACCGTTGGGCTAAAGATGCGATTGGACAACCGAGCCTAAGATCGCATTAGCCCATAAATTGGAGAAAACAGTTTGGATATGAATGTTTTGTTTGTCAGCGCTGAAGCCGCTCCCTTCGCTAAAGTCGGAGGTTTGGCGGATGTTGTGGGTTCGCTTCCTGCTGCGCTGCGCAAGTTGGATGTAGATGCCCGTGTCATCATTCCGCACTACGGCTTTATCAATGATGAGAAATTCGACATCGAACACGCTTTTCACTTCCAGTTTCCGCGTACGACAGGTGTGACCGATGTACACGTCTTCACCACAACGCAGGATGGCGTGCCCATTTATCTGGTTCAAGGTTGGCCGTTCTTTGGCTCCGAAGGTGCCGTCTATACCGAATGGAGTTGGGATGTACCGCGTTTCACCTTCTTCAATCAGGTGGTCTTAGCCGTTGCTTGGGAACTCCGGCAGCGCGAAGAATGGTTCCCCGATGTTTTTCATATCAATGATTGGCATACCGGTTTGGTTCCTTTCTTGCTTGATGTGAACAAGCCTGATCCCGTCTGGGGGCAGGTTGCTTCCATCTTGAGCATTCATAACATGGCCTACCAAGGGCAACATGCCGGTGGTTGGCTGTGGCAGCTTGGCATTCCCGGACGCAATCATCCCGAACTTTTATGGCGTGGTCTCAGTGATAATCTGCTGGCAATCGCGCTCGCCTATTCGGATATGATTTCAACCGTTAGCCCGCGCTACGCAACCGAAATTCAGTATCCTTACATGGGATACGGTCTGGATGATCTTGTTCGCGCCCGTTCCAATGATCTCGTCGGTATCCTCAACGGCTTGGACATTGATTTGTGGAATCCTAATACCGATAAGCAGATCGTTTCCAATTACAATGCCAAGAACTTTGTCAAGAAGCGTCCGCCAAATAAGAGCCAACTACAAGTCGACTCTGGCCTTGAAGTCCGTGATGATGTCATGGTTATCGGCGTAGTCAGCCGGTTGGTTGCCCAGAAAGGGTTTGATCTGGCGCTGCCTGCGCTTCGCCGTTTGCTTTCGGAAACTGATGTGCAGTTTGTATTACTGGGGGCAGGGGATCCAGAACTTGATTATCAATTCTGGCGCTTGGGTAACGATTTTCCGCAGAGCGCTAAAATTTTTCAGGGATATAACGCGGCTCTTGCCCAGCGCATCTATGCTGGGTGTGATGTGTTCCTCATGCCCAGCCATTTTGAACCTTGTGGCATTGGTCAGATGATAGCCATGCGCTACGGGGCGCTGCCACTCGTCCGCGAAACAGGTGGCCTTGCTGATACTGTGCAAAATTATGACAACGGCGCTGCCGATAGTGGCATCGGCTTTGTCTTTAATTGGGAAACACCCGATGCCGTTCTCGGAACGCTCCGTTGGGCGAACGATACCTATCATAATAAACGCGACGCTTGGCAGCGGATGCAGCGCCGCGCCATGCAAACCGATGTCAGTTGGGAGAATAGTGCGCAGCAGTATGTGGATTTATATCGTAACGCGATCATTAAACGTAGGAGGTAGGTGCTAACGTGAAAATCAAAGCGATTATCCTTGCTGGTGGTGAAGGAACACGTCTATATACGCTGACGGCGAAACGTGCCAAGCCCGCTGTGCCGTTTGCCGGAAAATATCGAATTATTGATTTTACTTTGAGCAATTGTGTGAACTCAAACATTTTTGACGTGCTTGTCCTCACCCAGTATCGTCCGCACAGTTTGAATGACCATATCGGTCGTGGTCGCCCTTGGGATTTGGATCGGTCGTTCACAGGCGGTGTGGAAATTTTGCAACCCTACAAAGGGCGCAATGATACGGACTGGTACGCCGGTACAGCCGATGCGGTTGCTCAGAATCTCAGCTTTGTCCGCCGTGATCGTCCAGATTATGTGCTGATTCTCTCTGGTGATCATATTTACGAGATGGATTATGATGTTCTGCTTCAGTTCCATCGCGAAAAGAAAGCCGATGCCACCATCTGTACAATTCGTGTGCCGATGGACGAGGCCAGTCGTTACGGTATTCTTGATGTAGATGATGATTACCGTGTACGCGAATTTATGGAGAAACCCGCCAACCCACCATCGAACCTTGCCAGCATGGGCGTGTATATTTTCAGCTACTCGGTGCTGGAGCAGCTCCTGACCGAAGATCAAAAACGAAAAGGTTCCAACCACGACTTTGGTAAAGACATTATCCCTCGCATGACCATCGAGAACATGCGCGTCTATGCCTATCCTTATGGCGGTTACTGGATTGATGTGGGAACGATTGATGCTTATTGGGAAGCCCACATGGATTTGATCGGCTCACCACCATCGCTCAACCTGAATGACCGTACTTGGGTTATTCACACCCTCAGCGAAGAACGTCCTCCTGTTCACATCCAAAATGGCGCGACCGTCAAAAATAGTTTGATTACCGACGGTTCGGTGATTTCCGAAGGCGCAATCGTTGAAAACTCAATTTTGTCACCCGGTGTATATGTCGGGCCAAATGCTGTCGTGCGTGAATCGATTGTCTTGACCGATACTTATATCGAAGCGGGCGCAGTCGTCGAACGCTGCATTCTCGATAAGATCGTTGTCGTGGGTCATAACGCCCACGTTGGCAAAATTCAGGAAATGGGCGAATTGGGTATTACCTGTGTCGGTAAGAACACTCACATTCCGGCGGGTTATAGTGTCGGTCATAGCTGTATTCTCGGTACTGATTTACGCTTGGAGGATTTTTCCGCGTACGCCAATAAGTCCGTTCCGAATGGCACGCAAATCGGCTACAAGAAAAAATAAAATCAAAAAAATTAATGCTTTATTTTGCTCCTTTCATCAAATACCGCATCTGATGAGAGGAGCTTAGAAACTAAAAAAAAGTGATAAGCGGCACATTTTATCAAGCGCAAAATATGTTCCACTTATCAAAGGTTTATTGAGGAGTTTTATTGTGTCAAAAATTGGACGCACAGCGTTGGTGGTTTATGGTCACTTTAGCCAGCCGCCTCGTGGAAACCCGCTTACTTATGAAATCGGTGAGGAAGCAGACGCAGCGCCTTACAAAAATTGGAACGAGCACATTAATGCCACTTCCTATTACCCCAATGCTGAAGCGGGTAATTTTAACCATATCAGCTTTAGTGTAAGCGAAGGGTTGATGAAGTGGCTGGAGCAAAATGCCCCCGATACTTATCACAAAATAGTTGAAGGTGACCAGCAATCCGTTGCTGCGCATCCACCTGCCGGTAGTGCTTTAGCAAGCGCTCATAACCATGTCATACTGCCACTTGCTCGTAAGCGCGATAAACGTACCCAGATTGTTTGGGGCATCGCTGCCTACGAGCGCCATTTTGGTCGCAAGCCGCTGGGCTTCTGGCTGACAGAAATGGCGGTTGATATCGAGACATTACAATTTCTGGCGGATGCTGGCGTAGGCTACACTCTCTTAACCAGCCAACAACTTGTCGGGTTACCACCCGGCGGTGGCGCGGGTCCCTATCGTGTCCAGCTCCCCAATGGCAAGAGTATTGTGGTTTTTGCCCGTCATGACAGCCTTTCGACCGAGCTTTCGTTCAAGGTACATAATCTCGGCGGGGCAGGGCATTGGGCACACAACGCCCTCGGTCCGGCACGTAAAAACGTTGGCTCATTACTTCTGCTTGCAACCGCCGGTGAAACATTTGGTCATCACTTCGCGGGGGAGGAACAATTCCTCTATTGGTTGGTGCAGCACGAAGCGCTGAAAGCCGGTTACGAACTGACCACGCTCGATCAGGCTTTTCTCAATAATAAACCCACGCATACCGTACAAATTGTC
>JBBSBS010000003.1:0-49527 GCA_038251045.1 Aggregatilineales bacterium
TTATGAAGTTTTACCAAACAAAAGTTCTGCGTTCTTGTCAGTTAATGTATTGGCCGAGCGCGAAAAAGTTATAAAATAGAATGTTGTCTGCAAGACATACCCGTGCAGCTCGATGCATAATTGACTCACAGAACCGCCGCTATCGTCGGCAAAGGTAAACATGCACCCATGCTTACTTGAAAATTACAATTGGATTTTACAGCTGTGTAATTAAGGTTTAGTTTATGAGGAAACAACGACCCAATATGCGCGATGTCGCACGTCAGGCAGGCGTGTCGCTGTCGGCAGTATCACTGGTAGTGAACGGCAAACCGGGAGTCTCGGCGGAAATCCGTGAACACGTGCAAGAGATTATCTCTAATCTCGGCTACAAAAATACGGTTGCACCCGAAAATGGCGTAACACAAGCCGTCGGCTTACTCATTGAAAAGAACTCGATGCCGGTTATTGTCGATGCTTTTTATGGTGAGGTCATTCGCGGCTTCCAAACCGAAGCCCAACGCGTGGGTTACCACGTCGTACTCTCGATGTTTGACCGCAATGTCGATAATTTGGACGAGCTGTGCAGGAGTTTGGTGCCACAACTTAAAGGGCTGGTAGTTGCCAATGATGGTGACATCACACTCGAAATGATCGAACAGCTCAAGTCCGTTCGCGTACCGCTAGTGCTCATCGAAAATCATGTCATGAACCAGAAGATCCCTACCGTAGTCGGCGATCATTTTATGGTAGGCTACACCATGATGCGCTATGTCCTCGATAAAGGTCATACAGCCGTAGCCGTTCTGAAAGGCCCGACCAAATACAGCAGTCTGGTACACCGTTTTCTGGGAATTCTGGCTGCCGCCGGGGAAGTCGGTATCACTATCCCTCCTGAATGGATGCCTAAGCCTGTTTCCGGTCATCCCCACAAGGGCTATATGCAAATGCAGGAAATCCTGTGCTTGCCCAACCGTCCCACCGCCGTCGTCGCCATCAGCGATAAAACAGCACTCGGCGCAATGGAAGCCATTAAAGAACACGGCCTGCGTATCCCTGAAGACATTTCCATCGTCAGTATGGACAACATCGCCGAAAGTGCCTACACCCGCCCGCCGTTGACCACCATCACCGTTCCTAAATATGAAATGGGTGCGGTTGCCTTCGACAAGCTGTTCCGGTTGATTAAAGGCGAATTGGAAATTCCGGTTCAAAGCATTCTTTATAGTGATCTCATTGAACGGCAGTCCTGCCGCGATTTGACCCATACGTCAACCTGAATCATACGCTTTTGGTCAAAAGTGCATCTGCAAAATCAACCGGATTTTGCATTTTTGATTCCCGCAGGATGAATCTATTGAACTGAATCAGCCATTCTTCCTACACGCAAAGGGCCACCTTACTCATTACGGCTAACGATCTATATCGTAATATTAAGATATACTTTTGGTCGTTTAATCCCCTATGCGGAGGCAAATCCCCGAATGCTGAATCTGGCCTTTCTGTTCTTTACAATTGCCATCATCACGGCAGTAATGACCTTAAGTGGTGCTGTCAGCACAGCCGTTGGAATCCCACAAATCGTATTCCTGCTGTTTGTCGTCTTATTCGCCCTATCCCTGATTTTGGGTCGGCGCGATCTGCATCGCTAATGGTTGGGCGGTTAATCCACGATCTCGTTTAATAGCCACATCTTCACCTTTTACACCCGTATTCTCGTAGAAGAAGCTCTATGTGCTATAGTCCCGTCTTCCTTCCTGCCTCCTCCAACGACAACCCTCATCCCCAGATTGAAATGAAAGCGAAAAGCCTGCAATTTACAGGCTCTTGAATGCCCATACAACGGCCTTTTTGCGCGTTTCCACCGCATATGACATGCTTTGTCCACTGTCGCCCAAATCTCCACCTACCCGCGACAATCCGCCCAACCCTCACCCCAACGCCGACCCACTTTGCGCTGCACCTCTCGCCTTCTATTCGCGCTTTAAGAATGACTTGAGTTGAGGCCGAACGAGAATGAAAGAGCCTGCGGTGTGCAGGCTCTTTCGGTTGGTTAGGCTGATTTGAGGGTTAGGTCGGTTGTAGCTTAAAACTGAGGGAGGATGAGCTAAGTATCCAGCACACCTGTGCGAAACCTCCTGTGGACTGCGGTTCAACTGCAACTGCCCTCCGTTTGAATCCCCAAACCTACTCTACTGAATTCCAACCATCCACCAACCTGCTTAACAATCCCACTCCCTCAAAACCGTTTGTGCCAGCATCCCTTAACAGTGACCAAATGTCCGACCAAATGGTCACCCTTAACCCCCTCACATCAGTTATGCTAATGACCGGACTGATTGTATTGCTCTGGGGTGGAGGTTCCCCGCCCACCGCACCTTAACATCGGATGTGAACTTGGCACAAAATCGACGTTTGCAATTGCTGCTTTTGCCGCTTTTGCTGCTTAATTTGCCGCTGCTCCCTCAAATGATTGCATAAACCACAAAACCAATTGCCATTTTTACAACTTTTGCAATATTTGTGTCGTTTCCGACGACGACGACGACGACACAAAAAATAAGGCGCTCTCGCGTCCCTCTGCTTTCGTATTGACTGATGACTAAAACGTCAGGTTATAAACATAGAACTCGGTATCGCGTTTCCAACCAAGCCGTTCATACAGTTTCTGGGCAGTCGTGTTGCTAACCGCCGTTTCCAGCATCAACCCTTTCGCGCCGTCCTCCACCGCGAACTGCCGCGCCCGTTCCAGCAGCGCCTCACCCACCCCCTGCCTGCGTCCCGCCGCCGCCACGAACAGATCATTCAGGATCCACAAACGCTGCATCGAAGCTGACGAAAACGAAGGGTATAACTGCGTGAAACCAACCGCCTCCTCATCGTCTAGGGCGAGGAAAATAGCCGACTGGTGTCGTACCATCCGGTCATACAAAAACTGCCGCGCCCCCACCAGATTAGACGCTTGCTCATAAAACTGGCGGTAGCCATCGAACAACGGAGTCAGCTTGTCGAGTTCACTGGGGGTTGCCCGCAGGATAGAAAGTGTCATAGGGGTTAATCTTTTCTAGCCCGAAGCACGGCTTCAATAGGCTGTTAATCAGGGGAAGGTGTCGGTTTCTACTTACCGCAGGCATATTACCACTTCAGATGTTCACCGCCGTTGACATGAATCGCCGTCCCCGTAATGAAATCTTCACTGGCGAGGTAAGCCACCGCCCGCGCCACATCTTCCGGCGCACCCACGCGCTCCAAAGGCGTAGTGTCCTTACCAATTTTTGCCCATTCATCATCGCTCATGCTGGTTCCGGCAGGTTTCATAACCGGTCCCGGAATAACGGCGTTCACGCGGATGTCCGGCCCCAAACTCGCCGCGCTCACCTGCGTTAGCATCCACAAAGCCGCCTTGCTCACGCCGTGATGTGCATAAGCAGGCCACGGGCCAATCGCCCCCCGATCCAGAATGTTGATGATACTGCCACCCGACGGATCATTCTGGCGCATCAAAGCCGTAGCCGCCTGCGTACACAGGAAAGCCGCCGTCACATTGATCGCCATCGTTTCTTGCCAATCCTCTAGCGTCACATCCAGCAGATCGCGCTTTTGGAAGTTCGCCGCGCTGTTGACAAAGATATTCAACCGTCCGAAGTTTTCTCTCAGTGCCGAGAAAATGGTCTCCACCGCTTCCGGCTTGCTAATATCAGCCTGTACGGCGAACGCATCCACCCCCAGCGACTTAATCTCGCGCACCGTTTCGGTCGCTTCCTGTGCCGACGTACCGTAATGAATCAGGATATTCACACCCTGACGTGCCAGTTGCAGGGCAATCGCTTTGCCAATGCGGTGCGCCCCACCCGTAACAACTGCCACCTGATCGGTTAAATTGTTATGCATAATATGAACATTCCCCCATAAATCCATAAGGGCGAACCCATTGGCACGCCCTTATCATCAAAGCTGTGACGAGTGCTTCCCCAAGCTCAATACCACCATTGCTTAGGTATAGCTGTAACCGGGGACACTTGAGAGGAATAGAATGGATATAATCACCAGAATTGTGGGAATTAACAGACAAACGAGGAATATGCGGTTATCGGTATTAAGGTGCATGTAGAACCACACCACCAATCCGGCCTTAAAAACTGCCAACCCTAATAAGAGCGCGATCAGGATTGTGCCGTGTGGCAGTTGTGAAATCAGCACTTCGATGATCGTCAGAACACCCAACAGAACGAACACCCCCGTGTAAACCGGAACCGGGAAGGTGCGTCCCACAAACGAGAAATTATCGTCGTGTTCGTGTGCGTCCTCGACCTGCGCTTCGCTATCATGTGTCATTTCAGACATAATGCCCCCTAGATCAGATACAGCATCGTAAACAGGATAACCCAGACGACATCAACAAAATGCCAGTATAGGCCGAAAACTTCGACACCGACATAATTTTTGCTGTCATAGTTGCCCTTGCGGGTGTTATTGATGACGAACAACCCCCACAGCACACCCACGATAACGTGTGCGCCGTGGAAAGCCGTCGGTGCATAGAAACGCATCCCGAAGCCGTCAAATTCGTTACCTTGGTTGAAAAGGGCAATACCCTCATGAGCCAGCGCTTGGTATTCGATATACTGCAAGCCGACGAATGCGATACCCAGCAAGCACATCAGGCCGAACCAGCGCATCAGTCCTTCCCGATTATTACGCCGGATTTCACGCAAACCCATCACCATCGCCCAACTGCTCGTCAACAATAAAAATGTGTTGAGCGTCACCAGCAGAATATTGGTGTTGTGGTGAACTTGCTGCACCACATCCGGATGTTGAATGCGGAAGACAATGAACACACCGATCATCGCGGAAAAAATGACCACTTCCGAAGCCAGAAATAACCATGTAGCGAACTTCAAGTTCGCCGAACGTTCGGCAATCAGGTCATGCGTTTTATGCGGCTTAACCGGAACCGCTTCAGCCGGTTTTGGTTTCTCGATACTGATTTCACTCATGTCAACAAACTCCTATTTTTGACCGAGGAAGCTCGGCAAACCGGTACGGAGCAGGTTCGCTAACCAACCCGCCATATCCGGGATGAGGGTCATCCAATGGATAGCCGCGAATTTGTTCCATACAGCAGCCGGGATTATCAGCTTGAGGTAAGGCACAGGCAGTACCAGCAGCAGTCCGTAAATCACCGCCAGTACGGTAAACAACAATTCCCAGAAATCGCTGCGTGTCAGGCCAATCGTGTACACCACGAGGCCGAACACCGCTATCGACAGCACCACACCCGCCGCGATGCGCCATGTCCGCTCGGATAATATCCCGCGCAGCCCATTGAAAATAAACGCCAGCACCGCTACACCAATCAGCGCGAACATCACCGAAGCAATATTCGTCACTTTGACGGGCGGACCGATCACCGGTAGCAGCAGGCCGATCAACAGCAGAATGGCCCAGATCGGGCGGCGGTAGGCGATCAACAGCAGCGCCGGTGGGATCAAAAAGACCGGCACGACAACCGCCATCGGCAGTTCTTTGCTAGGGACGAGCAGCGGCACAGTCAACAGCGGTGCGACCACCCCCAGAATGAAGATCAATGCCCGCCACGCAATATTGGCGCTGTCGGGGTTTTTCTTACCTTGCAGGAAATAATTAGTCGTTCCGGCAAGCAGTGCCCCAAACGCGAACAGTGATAACATCGTCACTGCCACGAAAACCACGAACAGCACCAGATAGCTGACCTCCAACGACGACAGCTCATCCGACATCTGTGGCAGCAAATCTAGACCCGTAGCCGTCTGCAAGAATTCGCGTATCGGTTGGTAAATACCACCCAGCTCCACAAATCCGACGCTGGAAACATCACCCTGATTCGGATGTACGTTGCGGATGTGCGGGCCAGCCGGAATGAACGCAAACCCCGCGATCACCAGAATACCGAGGATCGTCCAAAAAGTCGCCTGCCATGTGAATGCACCCAGAATCTTAAGCGGTTCAGGTTCTTCAGTCGGTACAGCTTTGACGATGGCGTGTTCCTCATGGTCGTCACCAGCATGGTCGCCGTGAACACTCATACGCGGGTCAAACCCGCCCATCCCCCAGACGAACACCCCCGACGAGATGAACGCACCCAGCACAAAGGCCGCGCCCACCGAACCAGCGGGGTCTAACCCCTGTAACATGCGAATGACGAGCGCCAGCAGAGCGCCGCCGATAAAGCCCAGTATGCCCATTGGCACTGCGCGGGCAAGTCCTGGTTGCATAAGCCAATCCTCTCGTTTCAGTACAGTTCAGTCAATAATCATCAAATTATACCGCAGGCCGGATTTTTATCGAGATACACCGTGCCAGCCTGCGACAAACCTTACACCCTAAATGACGTACAACACCACATAAAACAACACCCACGCCACCGTTACAAAATCCCATAGGCTGGTTCCGCCTTCTACCGGCCAGAAGTTCGTGGCGCTGTAAGCCCCACGCTGACCACTCTGGTATACGCGGATCATGTAGTAACCAATCACCAGCGCATGAATGTGGTGGAAACCGATCATCAGCCGGTAAATGCTCAAGAACTGTCCGCTGCCCGGTGCGGTCACGAACTCGATAGCCATCACCACCGCGAACACCCCGCCAAGGATCAACCCGTAGCGCCAGTTAGCCGCGAAGCCCGGAACATTATCCGCCTTCAACGCCTGCATCCCACGTCGGATGAAGAAACTGCTGGCGAGCAGGGCGACTGTCATCAGCGTCGGAATCAGCTTTTCGACCGCAACCCCCGCTGGAGGCCATGTTTCGCTGTAACCCCGTATCCAGAAATTGACCACAATCAGGCAGATGAAAGCCATGATCCATGAAATTTGGAAAACCGCCAATCCGGTACGGCGGTTACGAAGCTCTTGTTGTTCCTGTCGTGTAAGTTTTTGCTCCAATATGTGCTGTGTCATGATTATTCCAGTAAATCCAAACCCTGTTACTTACAATTACGATCGTAGGGATGCACAACCGCGCATCCCTGCACTGATTCTTTAATCTCCGGACGGTGCAGGCGCTGGCATCGGAGCCGGACGCGGCACATATTCCTCTTCGCCCATACCAAAACGGCGGTCAATTTCATCCATATATTCCACTGAACCCGCCGTGCCAAACCCATAAGGATCGGGGAACGGCACAGGATCGTCAATGAAGTTGGTGACAGGCGGCGGTGAAGTCGTCGCCCATTCCAGCGTCAGCGCACGCCACGGGTTCGCGCCCGCGATTTTGCCCTTGCGCAGGCTGATGAGGATATTCGCCACCAGCACAAAAGTTGAAATACCCAGCACGAAACCGGAAATGCTGATGAGCGTGTTAATGCCCTGAAACTCCGGCAAATAAATGGCGACGCGCCGTGGCATACCCATCATCCCTGCGATATGCATCGGGAAGAAGGTGAAGAAAAAGCCAAAGTAGGTCAGCCAGAAATGAACCTTACCCCAGCGTTCGTTCAACATGCGTCCGGTGATCTTGGGGAACCACTGGTAAATTCCGGCGTAGATCGTAAACACGCTGCCGCCGAACAAAACAAAGTGCAGATGCGAAACAACGAAGTAGGTATCATGCACCTGAATATCAAAGGGGATCGCCGCCAGCATCACACCGCTGATGCCGCCGATAACGAACATCGACAGGAAGCCCAGCGCGAACAGCATGGCGCTCGTTAATCGGATTTTCCCGCCCCACAACGTCCCTAACCAGCTAAAGATTTTAATGCCGGTAGGTACGGCGATAATCATCGAGGTAATCATGAAGGGTATACGTAACTGCGGTGCGAGGCTGGTAAACATATGGTGCGCCCAGACCGTAAAACCGACCAGAGCAATACCCATCGTCGAAAACGCCACCATCTTGTAACCGAAGATTGGCTTGCGTGCATGGCTTGTCAGCACTTCGGACATGATACCCATACCCGGCAGCACCATGATGTACACCGCAGGATGGCTGTAGAACCAGAACACATTCTGCCACAATTGCGGGTCACCACCTTTGGTCGCGTCAAAGAAGCTGGTTCCGCCCACACGGTCGAGGATCAACAGCGTCAGCGCACCCGCCAAAAACGGAGTCGCCATCACCACAATGATCGAGGTCGCCAGAATTGCCCAGCAGAACAACGGCATCTGATACCAACCCATGCCTTCGGGTCGCATGTTCTTGATAGTAACGATGAAGTTGATTGCACCCAGAATGGAACTAATACCCAGCAAATGCAGCGAAAGCGCCGCCAGTGTTTGCCCATCACCGCTGTAAAGCGTGCTCAAGGGCGGGTACTGCGTCCATCCGGCTTCCGGGCCACCGACCAGCATACTGCCCAACAGCAGCAAACCTGCTGGCGGGATCATCCAGAATGCCAGCGCGTTCAACCACGGAAATGCCATATCCTTTGCGCCCAGCATCAGCGGCACAAGGTAATTACCAAATCCGGCGAACATCGGTATGATCCACAGGAAGATCATAATCAAGGCATGAACACTGAACAGATTGTTATACTGCGTGCCGGTTTGTACCACATCTAAGTTAGGTGTGAGCAGTTCCCAGCGGATCAGCATCGCCAGCGTGCCGCCGATGAGAAAGAATACGAACGAAGTCACCATGTACTGAACGCCAATAATTTTATGATCGACGCTCCAGCGCAGGTAATCGCTGATACGCAGTTTAGGCTGTTCGAGTTTGTTTAATTCGCGCTCTTGTGCGCTCCCAACGGGTACGGTAATGCTTGCCATAATGGAACCTTTCCCAACTACCTTTTTCTACCTGCTAAATAGTCTAATTATTGCTTACGGTGCAGCAGTCGCCTCTGTGGTCGCTTCCTGCGTGGCTTCGTTGACCACTGCCGGATCATCAGTCGCTTCGGCAGGCGCACCACCAATTTGCTGAATCGCGTCCCCACCGACTGTATCGGTCGCCTCAGCGGTTGCTTCAGCACCAGCTGACGGCGGTGGCGCTGCGGATTTACATTGATCTGGAATTGTCACCTCAAACGGCGCTTGACCGGTTGAGGACTGCGTTGCCAGATACGCCACAATATGCCATACCTGACATTCCGGTAAACCTAGCTGCGGCATCAACGCACCATAACCGGGCACGAGATAAGCTGCCGGCTCGTGAATGGCTGTAAAGAGATATTCCTGCGGGGTTTGTCCGGTGGCTGATGAACGGGTGGTGGCTGCGCGATCCGCTACCCCGTTAAGCGCCGGACCGATATTACCGACCCAGTTCGCAGAGGCCAGATCAGCCAAATTGTGACAGGTATAGCACGGGTAAACATTGCTTTCCAGCAGCTTACGCCCGCGCAGCACCGGATCAGCCGGAGGCTCGACCATGTCTAACATCATCGGCATCATCATCTGGTCAAATTCGGATTCGTCAGCAACGACAATCACCTGCGCCCGCATCGCACCATGATTTGCGCCGCACAGTTCCGCACATTCCAGCACATATTCACCCGACTCAGTCGGCGTAAACCGAACCGTTGTCACACGTCCCGGTATCAAGTCCTGCTTGACGCGGAAGGCCGGAATCCAGAAGGCATGGATCACATCCTTCGGCTCCATCTCCATGACAACCGGCTGCCCCTTCATGACGTACAGGGTTGCCGAGGTCAACGTCAGCAGGTTGTCATCCTTAAGATCAGCCTGAACATCCGGTGGCAGTGTATTGATATCGTACTGCTTTCCCGTAATGCTCAGTGGCATCTTATACTCAAAGTTCCAGTTAAAGCGTGCGGCATTCGCCACAATCGTCATTTCACCCTCTTTGGGCGAGATGATACTGTTGAAGACCTGCCAGCTTAAAATGGTCAGCACAAAGACGATCACCGCCGGAACAGCTGTCCACACAATTTCCAGCGTGGTGTTGCCATGCAGGGTAACGCCATCACCGCTATCACCGGGTTTGGCACGGAAACGCCAGATCGAATAGACCAGCATACCTTGTACCAGCAGGAAGACCGCACCACCGATCACCAGCAGGATATGGAAAAGGTCATCAACCTGCTTGGATTCAGCCGAGGCCTGTACAGGCAGGATGCTGGGTGTGAAACTACCAATCAGCAAACCACCCACAATCAAAAGGATACCGGCGATAACGATAGCGACAATGGTGGTGCCATTGAGGCCGCTTTTGCTTGGGGCGGGTTTAGGGGGGGTAATCGAGGCCATAAATGCTTCCTGACGACAAATAACGGTTAGAAAACCAGACAGTAAAGTAACCAATTCCAGTGGATTAGGAGGTTGGTACTAGAAACTTAATTCCACTTCCAGAAAAATATATGCTATTGTGAAAAATGTACCTTGGACAAAGTAAGCCCATTGCCTTTGTACAATTTTACACAAATTTCAGTGATTTGCCACATGGTTCTTATTTTCCGGTTGTAGGAAATCATCAAACCTGCGTCCGAGTTTATCAGGGTATCGGTAATGAGGTAAGCGCGTGTTTACAATGGATCAAAGTAACGACGATCAACTTGCAAACGACGGGGAAAAATCGGTATTTGCTCACCAATTTTACCTCGACATTATAGCACAGGATGGCAATCGTCAACGGATTCCGCTGCCCCAAACCGAATTGGTCATTGGGCGCAGTCCCAACCGTTGTGATCTCGTTTTTGACGACAATCGTGTTTCACGGGTTCATTTGCGCATCACCCGTGACCCCGATAAAGGTATCACCCTTGCCGATTTATTCTCGGCTAACGGCACTGATTTTGATGGGCGCATTCTTGACCCCGGTGTGCCGATTACGTGGCTAATCAACCAAACAGCGACCATTGGCGACTGCCGTTTGACATTGCGCTACGGCACGATGGATACCAAACGCTTGGGTGAAGGCTAAAAACGGTTCATACCGTGCTGTGCGAAAAATAATTCAGCATAATCACACCCACAATGATCAATAGAATACCAATCACCTGTGGCAGGTTAAGTGTTTCCTTGAACAGCACCATCCCTGTCAGCACCGTCAGAGCCGTTCCTAAACCCGCCCAAATCGCATACGTTATCCCCAGCGGGATGCTCCGCAGCACCAGCGATAAACCGTAAAAAGCCGCTCCGTAACCCACCACGACCACCACCGCAGGCACAAATTTCGAGAACCCATCCGCGTAACGCAGCGCCGTCGTACCAATCACTTCTGCCACAATCGCCAGCGCCAGAATAATATAAGCGTTCAAGAAACATGTTCCTTCAATGAATGGCTGGGGTTGCTATGGTCACAATATTCAATATACGGTTCGTGCAGCAAAATCGTCAATGAAAATTCGCAGCCTATATCAATTGAATACTCAACCGCCAAGCCCACTACTAGCATCCTACGCCGGAACACGTTCAAAAGACACGAGCTGTTGCCCGCGCTCGACCACATCACCAACCTTTACCAACACCCCCTTCAGGTAACCATCAGCCGGCGCAGTCACCCGTATTTCCATTTTCATGGCTTCAAGAATGAGCAGTGTTTGCCCCCGTTCAACACCTTCGCCATCCTGCACCAGAACGGCTGTCACCTGTCCCGGCATTTGTGCCGTCAGCATGTCCCTTCCTGATGGTGCTTTGCGGCGCTGGTTGCTAACCGGCACACGCAGGCTGTAGCTGGTGTCATCCACCTGTACATAACGCGCATCGCCCTGCGCACCACTATAAACAGTGTATGCTTGACCATCAAAAAGCAGCCGCCAACCCCCATTTGCCAGCGGCATGGCCTCAATTTCCGTTGTGTTGTCGCCGAGGGACACACTAAATCGTCCATCCCCTTGCCCCTCTATCAAAAGGCTGTAGCGTCGCCCCTCATGCTCGTATGTATAGCGCATAAAATATTCCGATCAGCCCGCACAATAATCAACTATTTATACTGATTCTACCCACGTTATGCAGGTGACACTATCAAACAACCATTATATGCGGCAGTCCATTCTGGGAACAACTACCCATCCAACCCTAAAGCTCAGCCAGATCCTCTGCCTAATACGTGTTTGTGAAACTCACGCTCCATACAGAGTTTAGCAACGGGTCATGTTTGCTGGTCGCGAAGGTCGAAACAATGACAAACAGCTCACGCCAGAAAAAATAGGCTTTGCGTGGGAATGTACGAAAAGAAGATTTCCCGAATAGATCGACAAGATCGCCGTTCTTAAAGATGTTATCCCGCAGGGTGAAAGTCGTTTGATAGATGATGCCATCAGCAATGACGGTTTCTACACGCTCAAAAATTCTGGATACTGGAACGAATACACAGCTTACCTCACCCAAAACATAATAATTATTGGTGGTCGCGCACGAAAATACACTTAAAGCCTCTGCACCCATCGGTTGTCCCGGGAACACATCGGCATACTCAAGAAACGGATTGGAAGGCGTTACCGTAAATTGTGAGATCATCATCACACCGATGTTCGCTAACGTGAAGCCAGCTACCACAATGAACACAAATACCCAATGAGGACGCTTTTTTAGAAGCCTGACATAGCTCGCCGTTTGTGGAAAACTCATGCGTTGTAGCTGTTCCATGCCATTATGTCCTTAAAGTGACCTTTGACCCTAGCTTAAGGTTTTTGATTGAGGGATGTCACCACTCATAATGGGTGGGCAATAGGGGGTTTCTATTAAACTCATCATGTTCTTAATGAACGCTGATTCAGATCAATTCTGTATAGTCTCGCAATATGCCGTCACAAAGCGCATCTCATAGATGCCTCCTGAACTTGCAAAGCGGGAGGAGGACAATCACGGTTTAATTCAGAAAAAACTAACGAGAGGGTTTTAGCTCACACGAGTAGGTTTAATGCTTTAGCGCGGGCAATGGCTTCCGAGCGGCTGTGGACATCAAGCTTGCTGTAAATGAGTTTGAGATACCAGCGGATCGTTTCCACACTCAGTACCAGTCGTTCTGCCACTTCCCGGCTGTTTAGTCCATCGGCTGTCAGACGCAGGATTTCCAATTCACGTTGGGTTAGGGGTTGGTCAGCAGAATGTGAGGTCCGGGTGGTGTCAATGAATGAAGTGTTGTCCTCAAGTGCATAAGCTTCAGCCTGTCCATTTGTCATCGCTTTACCAACTGCCCACGCTTCGGCAAAGGCAGCCTCTCCCATCACCGCACGTACGGCTACGATGTCACTTTCATAGGAATTTAATTCAGCGTCTAGTGGTTCAAACTGAAGCAACCAATCTTCATTGGCAGCGGCTAATAAGCGGGCCGCCCGTTCGAAATGTCCTCGTGATTTGGCTATAGTTGCTAATCCAGCAAAAATAGAAGGCATATGAGACTGATTCACGAGAAGTATTCTTCCCCGGTGCTTAATCAGAGCCGTCTTATACAGTTTTTGAGCACGCTCAAAACTCCCAAGCTTCATCTCAACTCCTGCCAAACTGATGAGAATCAAATTTATTCCCTCTATAGTGCGTGCTTGGTCAAAGAACAGAATACCGTTCTCGAAAGCGTTTCTAGCTTGCGTGAAATCGTGAAGAGTTTGTGCAATCCTTCCCATCGTCACATGTACCCAACCTGATATGATGGCATCACCTGTATCAAGTATTAGGACTGCCACCTCGTCCACAATGCTGCGCGCATAAGGAATATTCTTCTGCATAATGGCAATCCACGAGAGGCGAATAAGGGTATGAGCCAAACCCATTGGATCATTAAGTTGCCGGAACAACGCTGCACTTTCTTCCAAATGGGTTGCTGATTCTTTGAGATCACCGTCACCATATAACCCTAAATGACATAATGCCCATGCGATATTCCAATCGTCATGGGTGGGTTGAGAAATGGCTATCGCCTCTTCGCAATACATCCGTAGTCGCCTTTGATCGCCAAGATGACCTGCGAGTCCTCCCGCACGGTGTAAGGCTTTAGCACGTAACGGCACTGGGGAATTAGGATTGGTCGCTAATGTTTGCTCTAACCAACCAAGTCCCTCGTTCCAATACGTCCATTCACTGAAAAACCAACCGAGGGCAGCCGCCAGCCGTAAACCCATTTCGGATTCGGTAGATCGGGCGTAGGCTGCCCGCAAATTATCCATATCGATCTCTAAACGGTCGAACCAGATGATTTGTTCAGGACCAAACAAATGGGCTTCGGCTCGTTCGGCTAGATTGAGGAAATAGGTGACATGCCGCTCGATGGTAACACTCGCCATACCTGCATCTAGTAGCTGGTCGGCTGCATATTGCCGGAACAGTTCATGCAATTCGTAGCGCTTTGAAGCATTCAACCGGATGAGCGATTTATCAACTAATGAAGCCATCAGCAGCAGTGTAGCATCCGCGACACATACAGCAGCGTCCAAATTAAAACCGCCTCTGAAAACTGAGAGCTTCATCAATACAGCTTGTTCATCATCCGATAACAACCGCCATGACTGATCAAACACCACCCGCAGACTGCGATGCCGTTCGGGAACATTCCGCAATGGCGTGCGCAGGAAATCGAGACTGGCTGCCATCTGCATCACAATCTGCGGGCACGACATAACCCGCAGCCAACTCGCCGCCAATTCTAATCCCAGCGGCATCCCCTCCACCTGCCGACATATCGACTGCACCGCTTGCCTATTTTCATTAAGCGAGAATGGAACCTGTATCTGACGCGCTCGCTGCACGAATAACTGTATGGCGCTGTAATGTTCCAATGAATCAGCGAGGGATTCTGTCGGATACGATAAGCCATCCAAAGCAAACACCCACTCTTCTTGCAGGTTCATCCGTTCTCGCGACGTTACCAGAATTTTCAGGTTGGGCGCGGCTTGCAGAAGGTCAGTCAACAAGTCGGTTCCCTCAAGAAGATGCTCAAAATTATCCATCACCAGCAGCATGTGTGTCTCACGCAGATACCGTATGGTCTGGATACGAGGGTTTTCAGAACCAAAGAAAGAAATACCGAGTGCTTCCGCAATGGCTGCAGGTAGCAAGTCGGCAGAGGCAACCGGGGCGAGTGGCACGAAATGAACCCCGTCCGCAAAATGAGGTTGTTGGCTTACAGCAGACTGTATCGCGAGGCGCGTCTTACCGATGCCACCCGCACCGACTATGGTTAAGAGGCGACAAGCCGGATCAGCGAGCAGCGTTGTGATTTCAGCCAGTTCGTTTTCCCGACCGACGAAGGATGTGGGCTGGGTTGGGAGATTGATTACGGGCACAACATCATCCTTATAGACCACGAATACCCGATGTTAATATTACCCATAACCCCAATAACGGGCGACAAGGTTTAGCTTATACCAATAATTTCAAGGCTTTAGCGCGGGCAATGGCTTCCGAGCGGCTGTGGACATCAAGCTTGCTGTAAATGAGTTTGAGATACCAGCGGATTGTTTCCACACTCAGTACCAGTCGTTCTGCCACTTCCCGACTGTTCAACCCCTCTGCTGTCAGACGCAGGATCTCATCTTCACGCTGCGTGAGGGGTTGGTCAGCGCTATGGATCGTCACTGTGGTTTCGGCGAACATGGCACTGCCCTCAAGCGCAAAGACGATAGATTGTTCGCGTGTCATATCTTTGCCGGCTGCCCATGCTTCGGCAAAGGCGGTCTCGCCCAGAGGGAGAGGCGGTGGCACAATGTTCTTATGATGACTGATATATTCAACAGAGTTAGGCTTTGCATCGAATGTGGTACGGTTCGCAGCCCCTAATAATTTAGCTGATCGCTCTAACATCCCGGCTGTTCTGGCTAAGCTGGCGATCCTAACTAACACTCCCGGTAAATACGGATGGTTGGGAGTTGAATTTTCTAAGGACATCAACACCTGCCCATAACGCATTTGAGCTTTTTTGCCATTTCCCCGCTCATGCTCAATCTGAGCTAAAAGCATAAGGGAATGATTAATGCCGACCGGGAAGTGCGATTCGCGGAAAAGTGACAAGCTATTTTCAATGTAGCTTATAGCTTTTTCGAAGTTATGATTTTCTTGCCAATAAAGCCAACCATTAAAGTTGGTTACCCACCCAATAGTAATATGATCGCCAGCATTATGAGCATGAATGGTTGCTTCTTCAAGCAACTGCCGTGCATACGCATAATTGGGTTGGTCTGTCTCAATCACACTCGAAGAAAGTCGAATAAGCGCGTGCGTCATGCCCATATGATCTTCAAGTTCGCGGAATAACGCCAAACTCTCCTCCAATAATGCTATCGAATAATTGGCACGATTACTTTGGGGAGTAATTCCCAGATGGCAGAGCGCCCAAGCCATATTCCAGCGATCATTAGTGGCACGTGCGAGGGCAAGCGCCTGTGTACCCATCGTTTGAGCGTACTGAATATCGTCGAGCATACTAGCGAGTGCCGCCGTAGTATGGAGTGCCTTGGCACGTAGTGAGGATGGTGCATCCGGGTTAGCCATAAGCATTTGCTCTAACCAAGTACGCCCCTCCTTCCAACGTGTGCGCTCAATCAAAAACCAGCCGAGAGCTGCGGCCAGTCGTAAACCTGTTTCTGATTCGGCTGATCGGGTGAGTGCTGTACGCAGATTATCGAGTTCGACTTCTAGGCGGTCGAACCACATAATTTGATCGCGTCCAAACAAATGAGCTTCCATTTGTTCGGCGAGGTTGAGGAAATAGTCGATATGCTGCTGGGTAGTGATGTTTGACATACCCGCAGCCAGCAGTTGATCGGCTGCATATTGGCGCAGGAGTTCGTGTAGATCGTAACGGCCATAAGCATTTAAGCGTATGAGCGACTTATCGGCTAATGAAACCAAGTCGGGGAGAGAAGCGCCAGCAACCTGTTCGGCAGCTTCAAGATCAAAGCCACCCCGGAAAACCGAGAGCTTCATCAAGACATTCTGCTCATTGTTCGATAGCAAATTCCATGAGTGGGTAAAGACGGTTCGCAGGCTGCGATGCCGTTCGGGAATATTACGCACAGGCGTGGTCAGAAAATCAATATTACCCGCGACCTTTGCTTCAATTTGCTGGCAAGACATGCCGCGCAGCCAACTCGCCGCCAATTCCAAACTGAGCGGCATCCCTTCCACCTGCCGACATATCGACTGTACTGCCGACTCATTCCCATCCAGTGTGAAATGGTTATTCACCTGACGCGCCCGCTGGAGAAATAGCTTAACAGCGCTGTAATGTTCCAATGTGCCGCTGAATGATTCTTTCGGGTAGGACAAGCCATCTAACGTAAATACCCATTCTTCTTGCAGGTTCATCCGTTCACGCGAGGTTGCGAAAATCTTCAGATTGGGTGCAGATTGCAAAAGTTCGGTGAGCAATCCTACCCCTTCCAAAAGATGTTCGAAGTTGTCCATAACGAGGCAGATTTGTTTCTCACTCAAATAACGCGCAATTTGGCGGCGTGGGTCTTCCAGACCAAAGAAAGATACACTAAGCGCACCGGCAATGGCTGCAGGTAGCAAGTCGGCAGAGGCAACAGGGGCGAGTGGCACGAAATGAACCCCGTCTGCAAAATGAGGTTGTTGGCTTACAGCAGACTGTATCGCGAGGCGCGTCTTACCGATGCCACCCGCACCGACTAACGTTAAGAGGCGACAAGCCGGATCGGTAAGCAACGTTGTGATTTCAGCCAGCTCGTTTTCCCGACCGATGAAGGATGTGGGCTGCGTTGGGAGATTGCTTGCGGGCATAACATCATCCTTATAGACCACGAATACCCGATGTTAATATTACCCGAATATTGGACTAATAACCAAAGCAGGGCAATGAGAAAATGATCGGCGTTTATCCCAAGAAAAATAGGCTATGGGCAGCAAATAAAAGAGGGAAGACTCGCGCCTTCCCTCAACAGTAGATGATCTGTCACGACTAATTCGTGGCTGTTTGTGCCTTGAAGTCGATTGCTAACTGTACCTCGTTGGACACATTAGCAACCCCCGGCGCACTGGGAATACTCATCCCAAAATCGCTGTAGAGTATGGCTGCCCCGGCGCTACCTTCAATCCGCGTGTCGCTGATAAGCGTCAGATGTGCGTCAAAGGTTACTTCGTGGGTTACACCGTGCAGCAGCAGGTCGCCCTTGATTTGGAAGTCAATCGGTGTGCCGATAACCACTGTATCAGGCAGTTCAAGCAGCGTTGTAGGTGTAAACGTCGCGAATTCAAATTCCGGCTGGTCAGCCTGCAAAATTTGTCCCCGCAGCGCCCGATTACGGAATTCATTATCAGTTTTCAACGTCTTGACATTGATCTGAATCGCGCCGACCTCTGTATTCGCCGGATTGTGAAAATCCACTAGCAAATCACCGGCTACTTCATTTGTTATGCCGACCACCGTTTTCGGATTACCCAGTAAGGTCTCGCCCACGCTGAAACGCGCTTCCGACTCATCGGCTGTGATGCTGAAACGTGTCCGCGTATCACCGACTGTCGGCACAAGCGGCGGCGCGCTAATGCCCGTGCTGGCATCGCCCGAACCACCCGAAAACCAGATGTAAGCCGCGCCTGCCCCTAGCAATCCAATCCCGATCACCACCACCAGAACCGCGACTCGGAACCATTTCCGCTGCATCAGATTTCCCGCAGTCCATTGACTATCAGCAGACTCTTGAACCGGCTGCATGTTTGTTTTGATGATGTTCATTTGTGTCATTTCTGTCGTTGTCCTACTTACTTGATCTAGAATTTCACCATAAAGGCCGTGAAGTACATCAGCGCCAAACCGGTCACCAAGCCGCTCAGGTTCACCCAATTAATGACCGGCAAACCAAGCCGCTGCGTGTCCCTGATAACCATCTTGCCGACTTCCCACACCACCTGCAAAATCGCGCCCACACCAATCGCTAGGAATATCGTCGCCAGCACCGGATTAAAGATGAAGCCGCCAACCCATGTACCCAGAATGGCCGGGCCACCTGCCAGCAGTATCAGCAGCGCGAAATGCTTTAAGCCGGGGTTTTGACGCACAATCGGTGAAGCGATTCCCACGCCTTCGGTAATGTTGTGCAGGGTGAAGCCCAGAATCAGGAATGTGCCTAATGCCGCCTCACCCGAAGCAAACGCGGCGCCGATAGCCAACCCCTCACCGAGGTTGTGCAGGCCGATGCCCAGCGCGATTCGATATGACACTCCCAGCGGTGTACTTTCCTGACCCTTACGCAAGCTGCCTACCGCTAACAGAACACCGAGCGTAATCAGCGCCACGAAGATCACCAGCGGCACACCCTGCCAGAATGCCGGTAATTCTGCCGCGAATTCGTTTGCATCCAGCCACGTACCAATCGCCAGATACACCAGCAGCCCCACCGTCAGCGCCAGAATAAAGTTCATGGCTTGCTTGCTCAGGCGGCGCATGAAGGGGTACCACAGCACACCCAAAAATATCGGGACAATGCCCACGTATAACCCCACTAAACCGAATTGCAAAAACAACTGACCGGAGAGCTGCGGCGCTTCCACGGCAACCGCCACATCACCCGCGAATAACGCGCCCAGTGAAGACACCAGCACGATATGATGGGTTTCTTCCGCTACCCACGGGTAGTAAATGGTAAACGTCGCTGTTCCCAAACGGGGAATAGTCGTCGAAGGCTGCGCCTCAAACATAAAGTACGCGTCATCCACCTGCACCTGCGGGATGGTTATCGTTTCCGGGCCATCGTTGACAACCTCAACCTTGATGATCCCCGGCTCCGGTAGTGTGATTCGTTGAATGGCAATCTGTTCAACCGGTGGGCCAGACAGGACCGTCAGGCCGCCGTTGGTGATGACCAGATACGTCAGCACCACACCCAATAAAACCAGCGGAATCAGCGCCAGCAGCCACACCGCGCCGGACATCGGCTTCTGTTCGGAGGGTATCGGCGTTTGGGGTGAGCTTTGAGTCGTCATATTAGGTCACCTCCACTTGGGTAATCGTGCTGCCGTTGAGTCCTTTTTCGTCCCAGCTTGCATCCACCCCGACTTCAGCCAACGCCGCATCATAATCCGCTTCATTGACCGCGTTGAAAAATCCCATCCACCCTAACTCAGCAAATTCGCTGACATGGGCATGGAACATATACTTTCCCGGCGAACGCAGCCGGAATTCCAGAATCCCGCGCTGTCCCTGTGCCTGCATGATGGTATCCACCGTTTTGAGCGTGGGTTCCAGCGTCGTACCCGTATCGTAATAATCGAAGAAGTGCGCGTGCAGATGAAAACTGTTGATCAGGTCGAATTCGATTATGTTGATCAGATAAATCCGAATCAGTTCGCCTACTTTGACCGGAATCGGACGGCGCATAAATTCATGCCCGACCGTATTGACCGCGTAGATCTCGTTCGCCGAGTCAAAGTTAGTGTCAAACGCATTCATCATCATCATAAATTCGCGTGCCGGTGGGCGGCCTTCCGGCGGGTCAACAATGAACGCCCCGTACATGCCTTTGTGGATGTGCCGCTTCAAGGGTGATGCGTGGCAGTGATACAAATGGCATCCAAACGGATCAGCCTCGAATTCATACGTGAAGCTCTCGCCGGGGTTAATCACTCCGCGATATTGACCGTCTACACCATCCATCTCGGCGGGATGAAAGCCGTGGAAGTGCAGGGTATGCGGATGCGCCCCGAAGTTGGAGAAATTGATTCTTAAGTGGTCGCCTGCCGCACAGCGGATGCTCGGCCCCGGCACACGCCCATTATAAGCCCACGCCGGAAAGAAAATACCGGGTGCAATCTCGATTTCGATGTCTCCAGCCGAAATGTTGTATTCACGAATCGGGCGACCATCGTCAGTCGTGCCCACAATCGTTCCATAATCCCAATCAACCAGCATCTCCATCGGGTCAAACCCGTTGCGTTCGTGGTCAACCTGACCCACCAGCATTTGCGACATCATGCTGTTGTGGCTGCTATGTTCCATCTCAGTCATTGCATCAGCAGGCGTGGGTGTTGGCGTATGAGTGGGAGTGGTATCTTGTGCTTGTGCCGCCTTACCCATAAAACTGGCGGCTAATGCGCTAGTTGCTCCCGTGAAGGTCAGCCCCAAAAATCTGCGCCTCGAGACAAAATCCTGAAATCGATTGGTCATCCGCTTTACCTTCTCGAACTTGAATGTTTACTGAATATAAGCGTCATTTTAGATTAGTCTAAATAATTTGTCAAGTGAATAAAAAATCGATTTATGATAAAGTTATTTCACTGAAATTATGGTGAGCAGTTACAATCACCAAACACGTCTGTTCCGCGCTTGATAATGGTTGTAATCTCCCAAAGCGAGTCCAATTCTGGACGGATGGTACTTGAGAATTCTATCGGCAGGAGTAAGGTATAGATATGTCGTTTAGCCATCGCAACTGGCAACCACGACATCCTCGTTCACTCATTTACAACATGAATCGGTTTGAATAACAGTATGTCTAAGGGTATCCCTGAAGCCTCTACTTCGGCATGGTCGGTATTACGCCATCCCGGCTTCCGCTGGTTTTTTATCGCCCAGATTTTTTCGATTACCGGCTCTGCCATGCAGTTGGCAGCTGTCAATTGGGATGTGTGGCGCATTACCCACAACGAACTGGCACTGGGTGTCGTCGGTTTAGTGCGCATCATGCCCATCATCATCCTGTCTCTGCTCGGTGGTGTCGTCGCGGATGCCGTTGACCGGCGCAAATTGCAACTGGTATCCCAATCCTTAATGCTGATTTTCGCCGCTATTTTGGCGATAGTTACTATTATGGGCAGCGAATCGCTTGCGTTGATTTATGTTCTGACCGCCGCCATTTCTGGCATGTCAGCCTTTGACCAACCCGCACGTAACGCCATGATTCCAAATCTGGTTGCCCCCCACGAAATTTCCAACGCTGCCCGTTTAAACGTGGTCATGTATACCGTGACCTCGGTACTGGGGCCAGTCATCACGGGTTTCATACTGGCGGCCTTTGGATCAGGTGCCGCCTATCTGTTCAACGCCCTATCCTTTATTCCAGTCGTCATTGTGCTGATCGGATTGAAACGCGTCACCATACCTGCGCCCGTTGGCGACAAACGCAAAATCAGTTTTACCGCCTTGTTTGAAGGCTTGCGCTTCGTTAAAAGCTCGCCGCTGCTCTGGTCAACCATGCTGGTGGATTTCTTCGCCACGTTATTGGCTTCCGCCACCGTGCTTCTACCCGTTTATGCCACCGATGTTTTGAAAGTCGGCGCGGTCGGATACGGCGCTTTATATGCTGCGCCCGCCATCGGCGCGACTATCGGCGCGGTCATCATGGCACAATATGGTGGACGCATCATGAAGCAGGGTGTGGTCATGCTGTGGGCGGTCGCCTGGTTTGGGGTAGCCACCATTGTATTCGGCTATTCGACCGTCTTCTGGTTGTCGCTGCTGGCCTTAGCCGCTACCGGCTTCACCGATTCGATCAGTGCCGGTATCCGCTCACCGCTGCGGCAGGTGCTCACGCCCGATCATCTGCGTGGGCGGATGCTCTCGGTCAATATGATGTTCTTCATGGGCGGGCCGCAGTTGGGCGAGTTCGAAGCCGGTGTATTGGCGCATCTGCTTGGTCCTGTGGCCTCAGTCGTCACCGGCGGCGTGGCGACTGTTTTGGTCGTCGCGTGGATCGCCCGCAGTTTCCCCACCTTAACTCGCTACCGCACCGGCATGGAACTGGACGAAGTCGCTGCCGGCGAACCTGCTGTCGCCAACCCATAATCTACATTCGATCTACCTTCGCTTAACCCTAAAATGAAAAGCCCGCGACGATGCAGGCTTCTGTTTCAATTTGGGAATGCATCTGGCAGCAAGCAGAATATCTAATGTACTTCTGCGCCTTGCAGCACTTCGTCACGGTGGGCGGCGATATAATCCGCCACGCTGATGGGCTTGTGTTCGGAGAGGTCTTCGACCGCGTTGGTCACCCCTTCAAATTTGCCCTGTGCTATGCCACTATCGAACGAGGCATAGGCTTCAGCTACCGGGCGCGGCAAGCCAGCACCCACCATATTCTGAATGAGGACTTCCAATTCCAACGGCACGTAAGTGACCGGCTGTCCGCTGACGGTGCTGGCAATCTCTGCCAGATCATACTGCGAAAGTGCCTGCGGGCCGGTGATGTCCAATGTACGCCGTCCACTAAATGACGAAGCCAGCGCCGCCGCTGCCGCACGCGAGCAGTCTTCACGGGTAACATAAGCCGTTTTCCCATCGGCACAGGCGCTAAACAACTTGCCCATGCCAATTGCCCGGCTGAGGGTAGAAACCAGCATCTCGGCATAAATGTTGCTACGTAACGCCGTCCATCCCATCGTGCTGGCTGCTAACGCTTCTTCTGTGGCGCGATGATCGGGCGAAACCGCTACCGGCGAGTCGATGCCGGGGTTGACGATTGATGTGTAAACGACATGCTTCACACCCGCAGCCTCAGCCGCTTTTACCGCAGTGATATGTTGTTTGATGCGATGCCCCGGTATACCCATCACATCGGTGCTGATCAGCAGCAGGCGATCAACTCCGGCAAAGGCCGCTGCCAGCGAATCGGCATCGTCAAAGTCGGCATGGCGTACGATCACGCCACGTTTGGCGAAATCGGCTAATTTTTCGGGTGTGCGGGTGGCGGCAATAATCGTACCCGCATTGTCTTCCAGCAGCAGTTCGAGCACGCGCTGCCCCATTTGACCGGACGCGCCTGTCACCAACAAGGTTGGCTTTTGATTTTCGGACATCGTTCATCTCCTCAAAGGTTCACTGTATTTAGCTTCGTTACTATAAGTTTGTTACTATAAAAAGGGAAGTAGGCACTTTGCAGTAGGTTACTTACCGGTAAGTAACCATTGAGTGCGAAAAATAAAGAGAGGCACTCACGCGCCTCTCTAAATGTATTTCTGCTACAGGCTAGGCAAACTCGATGGTTGCCATAGAGTGGGCAGGGAGTTCAACCCGCCATTGATTGCTGCCGTCGGCCTGCACAGCCAGATCAACCAATTTGATGTGTTCCGGTTGGCTGATGCTGTTTTGCGCACGTGGGCTGTCGCCTGCGAGTACGCGGGCTGTGACCACCCGTGTCAGGCCGGATGTAATCAGACTCACCGACGCGCCTTGATCATAGTGGCGGTTGATGAGGGTGACAGCCGTTCCCTGTCCGCTGGTGGAAGCAGTTGCAGTTACCGCGTTGGTCGGGTTATCGGCAGAACCGCCCGGAATAGCCGCGCCGTGTGTCACATCGATGGACACAGCGGTCGCGCTTAAGTGAGGAATATGCAGTTGCAGCGCATAATAAGTAGGAGTCAACCACATTGCCGCCCCATCGGTCATGACCGGCGCGTGCAGCACATTCACGATCTGCGCCAGATTAGCCAGTGACAGCACATTACATTGGCGGTGGAACACTTCGAGCGCCACACCGGTCGCCAGCGCATCCCGCATCGTATTGGCCTGTTCATAGGAAAGCGGCAGCCGCTGCAACTGGTTATTCGGCCCCCACGGACGCGCTTCCGGATGCCACACGCCCCACTCGTCCAGCGCGATCTTCAACGGACGCGAGTCCTTGGGAGCATATTCGCCTATGAAATCGCGGGTAGTTTCGATAAACACTTCCGTGTCCTGCGCCTCGGCTAACAGGGCATAATACTGCTGCTCGCTGAAGTCCACCTCGGTGCCGCTTTGCAACCAATAACGGTGAATCGAGAAGTGATCCATCAGGCCATAATGGTTGTGGTTGGTTTTGAGGAACAATTCATTCCACTCGTCCGTATGACCACAGGCCACCAACTCGGCAGCCGGATCAACATGGCGCAGCATAGTGGCATAACGGCGATATTCCTGTGCATAGGACTCAGCATCATAATTACCGCCGCAGCCCCAATTTTCGTTGCCCACACCCCACAGCTTGACACCGAATGGGTCGGGTGAACCATTGGCGGCACGTTCGCGGGTTAGGGTGGTGTCAATCGACGTATTGCAGTATTCGACCCAATCACACATCTCCTGTACCGAACCGCTGCCCATATTGCCCGCCAGATAAGGTTCTGCACCCAGCAACCGGCAGAGTGCCAAAAATTCATGTGTGCCGATGCCGTTATCATCTTCGACCTGTAAACCGCACGACATACCCATACGGCGCGGGCGCTGCGCGGCAGGGCCGATGCCATCTCGCCAATGATAATGATCGGCGTAACACCCCCCCGGCCAGCGTAACATCGGCACAGGCATGGCTTTGAGTGCCGCCACAACATCAGCACGGAAACCGCCGATTTGCGGTATGACTTGATTATCCGTTCCAACCCACAAGCCATCATAACAGCAGCGCTCTAAATGCTCTGCAAAGTGTCCGTATAAGCGCGGCGAAATCGTGCCAATCGGCGCATCCGAACGTACAGTAAGTGTGGTGTCAATCATAATACGTACTCAATCTCCGGTCTCATAAAAGTATTCATATACCGGGATTATTAACGCAGACCGACTTAAAAAGCTACTTGACCACAATTTTATGCTCAACTGCCAGCGCTACCGCCTGAGTCCGGCTGGTCGTACCCATCTTGGAGAAAATATTGCTCAGATGATTTTTGACGGTCGAGTTACTGATACTCAACTGCTCGGCAATCTCACGGTTGTTCAACCCCTCAACCAACCATGCCAGCACTTCTCGTTCGCGGTCACTCAGATCATGCCCCACTTCCGGCGGGCGGCGCGTAGCACTAATAAGGGCTTGAGTGGCCTCCGGTGCGAGGGTCGATTTGCCATCGTAGGCTTTACGAACAGCCTGTGCCAATTCGTCTATCGATACATTCTTCATCAGATAGCTGATCGCCCCGGCCTTCAACACATTTTGGATGGTGCTGTCATCGCTAAAGCTGGTCAGCGCAATCACCTGTGTGTCCGGGCAGCTCTGGCGGATGAGTTGGGTGGCGGTCACACCATCCATCCCCGGCATAATCATATCCATAAGCACAATATCCGGCTTATAGCGTTGTGCCAGCATCACACCCGCCTGTCCATCACCGGCATCACCCACCACGTCAAAATCATCGAAATTTTCCAGCAGGACGATCAGTCCTTTACGAACCATGTGATGGTCATCCACCACTAACACACGAATTTTTTCTGTTGTTGCCATATTGGTTTGCCTCATTTACGACTGTTTTCCGACCATAACAATTGAATCCGTGTTCCATGCGCACTGTCGCTTTCGATATGCAGCAATGCCCCGATTGCCTCCGACCGCTCGCGCATGATGTTCATGCCGAGGCTGGTAGGCTTTGTAAGTGTGGTATCAAAACCTTTTCCGTTATCGTTAATGGTTAAAATAAGTTGTTTATCGCGCCATTCCAGACGAATAAGCACCTCCGTCGCCTGCGCATGTTTGATGATGTTGTTCAACGACTCTTGAACGATCCGATAAAAAGCCACTTGTACATCCGGCACGAGCGTTGGGATCTCATCAACTGCTGCACTAATGTGGATGCCTGTACGCGTTTCCAGCGTATGCGCCAATTGGTCAATTAAGGTCGGTAGCCCGACTTGAGTCAGCGAAGCAGGGCGTAGTTCGAGCAGCAGCAGGCGCATTTCTGAAAGCGCACTGGTCGTCAATTGTTGAAGCTGGGTCATCAGATCATGGGCTTTGGGAGGGTTTGTTTCCCATTGCCGCAGGGCAGACTCAGCCATAACAGTACTCGTGAAAAGAGTCTGGCTAACCGAATCATGCAGTTCACGGGCAAGGCGTTGGCGTTCTTCAGCAGCCGCTAATTTTTCGGCCTTTTCACGCTCACTGGCTTCGATCATCTTGCGCTGCGTAATGTCGGTATAATGCTCAATCCGCCCGCCTGCATAAATACCGGAGCGTATTTGCTGGCTCCAATGTTCCAACCAGCGTTCCTCGCGCTCCTCGGCGGGGGTGACCAAACATTCCAAACGGCGATCAAAAGCGTTATCACGGTAAGACGATAAAAGCGCCTTGGCATAACCATCCACATCCGCGAATATACATTTAATTTTGCCTTCAATTAAATCCCGTTTATCGTGACCCATTAAGTCATCACGCGAAATGCCAAAATAAATTTCTACTGCAAGGTTAACCCAAACTACCTTGAAGCTGCGGTCGAGAATCAAAACACCAACCGTCGTCGTATCAAACACATCATTGATGAGCGACCGGTACTCTTCCTGACTCTGGCGCAGTTGCGCTTCGATGCGGTGACGTTCAATCGCGTAACGAATGGTGCGGCTTAATAAGCGGGGATGGGCATCATTCTTCAGCAAATAATCTTGCGCACCCATTTGGACGGCTTGAATACCAAGTGACTTGTCATCAAAGCCAGTCAGTACAACAATCGGTACATCCTGAATCTGGCTGCGTGCGACTTGAACAGTATCCAACCCGAAACTATCCGGCAGAGAAAGATCAAGCAGGAGCACATCAAAGGCACGGTTATGTAACGCATTTACACCTTCGTGCAGATTGCTAGCGACCGCCAGATCAAAAACGGCTTCGCTCGATTCGCGCAGATGTTCACGAATCAAACGGGCATCGCCGGGGTTATCTTCAATTAATAGTACCGAGATCGGGTTATCGCTCACAGGCATCCTTATACAGGTGGTAACTTTACGATGCTAAACCAGAAGCTCTCGATGCTTTTGACAACACTGATGAACTGCGAAAAATCCACTGGTTTAGTGATGTAACAGTTTGCGTGCAGGTTATAAGTGATGAAAATGTCTGTCTCGCTGGCCGACGTGGTCAGAACCACAACCGGAATGCGTTTCAGACTGTCGTCACTTTTGATTTCTTGCAACACTTGTCGCCCATCCATGCGTGGCAAGTTCAAGTCCAGCAAAATCAGGTCAGGACGGGCAGCATTCATAAAATTCCCTTGCCGCCGCAGGAAGGCCATTGCTTCCACCCCGTCTTGTACCACACTTAAACTGTTATAGAGTTTGCTGTCCTTCAACGCTTCCCGCGTCAACCGTACATCGCCGGGACTATCTTCTACGAGCAAAATCTCTACTGCTTCAACATTCACGAAATAGCCTCCAATCAACGGATTGGAATAGTAAACCAGAACGTAGTCCCGGTGCCCGGTGTGGACTCAGCCCAAATCCGTCCGCCATGATGTTCTACCACTTTCTTACATATCGCAAGTCCGATACCCGTACCCGGATATTGTTCTTTATTGTGCAACCGCTGGAAAATCACAAATATGCGATCAAGGTATTGAGTTTCCATGCCAATGCCGTTGTCACGTACACTAAACTTCCATTCCTTGCCTTGTCTTTCGGCCTTTATCTTCACCTGTGGATGATCTTCACCGTGAAATTTGATGGCGTTACTCATCAGGTTCTGGAAAAGTTGGGCGAATTGAGCCTCGTCGCCCTTGATGGCCGGTAAATCATCATAGGTAATTTCAGCGCATGCTTCGTCTATCGACATCTGAAGATTGGTGACAACCTTATCAATCAGGGTTTGAACGCTGAACTCCTTAAAATTCTGTTCCCCCGTTTTGACGCGCGAATAGGCGAGTAGATCATTGATGAGCGCCTTCATCCGCGATGCACCGTCTACCGCGTAGTTAATAAATTCGTTTGCATCAGCGTCGAGTTGGTCTTTGTAACGCCGTTCTAGAAGTTGCAGATAACTGGTAATCATCCGCAGCGGCTCTTGCAAATCATGAGAGGCCACGTAGGCGAATTGCTCCAACTGCTCATTCGAACGCCTCAAATCAAGCGCCGATTGTTTCAGGGCGATTTCGTCGGCTTTACGCTGGCTGATGTCCATCAACAATCCACAGGTTCCCGTAACCTTACCGTCAGCATCTTGCAAAATGGAATACAGGGCTTCCATCGGCACGACACGACCATCTTTAGCTATACAGCGGAATTGTATGGATGAAGAAAAGTTCCCGCTTTCATAAAGCTCACGCGCTTGAGCCGCGCTGCTCTCCACATCGTCAGGATGGATAATCGTTTGCCCAAAATTAGGGTTCTCAATCCATTCATCGGGTGTGTAGCCCAATATCTTCTCTACCGAGTCATTCACAAAATTCATATTGGCTGCACCTTCCGTACCAATGGTGCTTTCCCACACAATGCCGGGAATGTTTGCCAGAATATTCTTTAAGCGCTGCTGCTGCGCCGCCAGCAGAAACATTAATTCTGTGCGGTCCTTTTCAGCTTTGACACGGTCGCTGATGTCGCGGATGACAGTCACAGTCCCCATAATCGACCCAAACTCATCGCGAATTGGGGATGCCGTATAGTCGATTGGAACCACATCACCACTTTTACTGACGAGCTGGTGCACCAAAGAAACATTAACCGGCGCACCGTCACGGAGCACGGTGCGAACCGGGTTAATTACGGCTTCACCGGGCTTGTCTGGCGCAATAGTCACCACATCTTCAAACAGTTTTCCAATTGCCTGACCATCCGTCCAACCAGTTAAGATTTCTCCCATCCGGTTAATGAAGTCAATGTGGCCCTCCGTATCGGTGGAAATAACACACTTGCTGATGCTTGCCAGAACTGTTTGGACACGCTCGTGCTGGTTGCGCAGTTCAATTTCGGCATGCTTAATTTCTGTAATGTCGCTAAAAATGCTAATCGCCATCTGCACTTTTCCGAGATCATCAAATACCGGTGTTGACCTCAAGTTTATCCAGCGGGCAGGGTCGCCGTTAGCATACGTCCAGCGCATAACCATTTGGCCGGCAATACCTTGCAAAAAGGCTTTGGTGGAAGGTAATTCGGAGCGCAGCACGACCGCCCCATTCTGATCGTAAAAGCCGAGCCGATCACGAGTTTGTGGGAGTGGATTGGTGAGCAGCTCGTCTATGGTTGAATAGCCGATGATTTTGCTTGCCATTTCATTGGCAAAAATAGGCTGACCGGCAGGACTCTGGGCAATAACCCCATCTTTAATGCCCTCTAGGACAATTCTCAATTGGTCGCGGGACTGCCGCAGCGCCTGCTCGGTACGTATACGACTTTCTTCAATAATACTAAGGAAAATAACCACGACCGAGAATACGGCTATACGGGGCAAATCATCAAGCTGGGGTATGAGTTCAAAACGCGGCTCAATCAAAAAATAATTGAGTAGGATGATCGAAATGACACCGCTCAAAATCCCCGGTTTGAAACCACCATACCACGCGCTGAAAAGTGCCGCGACGATGAAAAACAGCATCGTCGTCTTGATAAACGGGTCGAAGAGTAATGCGGCGACCACTGCCAGCAAAGGAGTCATGATGGCTACAGCATACGGAGCGTAATGAGCATAACGTGTAGCGGAAAATCGATTCATACTAAACCTGTCTCTATATGCTTTGCAGCGATAAAAAATGCTGCAACAGCCGTCGAGTCTTTAATCTTGCCCAAATCAATCATCAAACTAACCTCTTGCATCGGCACAGGCTTGATGGTTATGGGCGTAGATTCATCCCCTTTTTGTTTGTGAGGAGTAAGCTCCTGTGCCAGAAAAATCCAATAACGCCATTGGGCGTATTTTACCGAAGGGTGCAAGAGTCCGATCAGTTCCATTTTACCGGCTTTGTATCCAATCTCTTCCTGAAGTTCGCGTTCGGCTGCCGCCTTGGGCGTTTCATCAGCCTCGATACCACCGGTCGGCAGTGTCAGCATTTTATCACCATAAGCGATGGATTGTTCCTCAATCAAGATGATCTCGCCATCTGTGGTCAGTGCAATCATCAAAACCGCGTCATTCATCTGAATGAAGGCTTCGTCATCTTTATTAGCGCACAGATCCATCCATTTATGGTGATATAGCACGTTGCTCACGCGGCTGTTACCTCTTGATGAAAATATTGACTTCGCATTCTGCCAGCGAGTCTTTGAGGACACCGTTCAGAATCATGGTGTCATAATCGTAAACAATTTCATGCCAGATGCCGTCTTCCAATCCAGCGTTACTAACCTCATAATCACCTGCAAAAGTCGGTGTCAGGTTAGCGATAACCACCACCACATCACCCTCATTATTCCAGCGCTTAAAGCCGATGATACCGCGCCCCGGCAGGTCGAGAATCGGTTCAAAATTATCGCTGTACAGCGCTGGGTTTTCTTTGCGGAGCTTAATGAGGTGTGCGTAAAATTGGAACAATCCCTTGTTGCGGTCATTGTTCAACAAACCCCATTGCAACGGCTGCGGATCAAGAGTTTTGGGTGTGGGCTGACCAAATTCCTCGCCCATCCACAACATCGGGATGCCCGGTGCAGTCAGCAGCAGCGCCGCGCCCAATTTCGCCCGATTAAAAGCCGCATCGTCAAATGTGTTAGCGGCTGCACCCAACAGGTACATCAACCGTTCTTCATCATGGTTGGCAAGGTAATGAATAGTGTTGTAACCAGAACCAAAGCCATCTTTACGGCTGTCCAGCAAGCGCAGCACCTCCTGCGTATTGTAAGGTTCACGCCCATGATGATTGATGCCGAGTGCCGTTGCCGACATCTGCCGGAAAAAATTATCGTGCCATGCAGCATCTACCGGCCCGTTAGCGGTGGCGATAGATGCATCCTGTGGGATATGTTCAGCGATAGTATAAAACGGTTTGAAATCCGCCCGACTGTGCGCTTCATGATTGAACCATTCCAGCAAATCAAAATAGCGGATCGCCCGTGTGCAGTCAAAGCGGATGCCATCAATCCGGAATTTCTCGATCCACAGGCGCATAGCGTTAATCACATATTCACGCGCAGGCCAAATATCCAGATTATCGTCAAAGTGTTCGTAATCAAACTTCGGGCCGAAGTTGAGTGAAGCCTCGTCGGGGTTGGTTTCGTAGAACCAATAATTGTAATCAATGCGCGTCAGCGGCGATTCCGAATCCATATGGTTATAAACAGCATCATGAATCACACGAATACCGCGTGCATGACATTCATCGACCAATTCACACAACTCTTCGGGCGAGCCATAACTATTTTCGACAGCATAAATACTGTGTAAGCTGTACCCCCAACTGTGATGACCGGGAAATTCGTTAATCGGCATCATTTCAATGGCGTTAATGCCCAGCTCTGCCAGATAATCCAACTTTTCGATGACATTCTTGAACTTACCCGGTTGATCTTGGCTATCGCCCATCCCACCGCGAAAATCACCCACATGCATTTCATAAATCACCAGTTGTTGGTTTGGTGGCAGCGAGATTTTGTCGTGCTTCCACTGATAAGTGCTGATGATCGGCTGCCCGTCCTTGACTTTGATCACCGAGTTTTCGTGGCTGTCGAGCGTGAAGTGGATCGCCTTTGGGTCAGCAACCGTAACTTTTTGATCAAGCATGAACGGGCTTTTGGAGATCACCTCAAACTTGTACTGATAATTGCCATCTGCCAGCGGCACTTCGACACGCCACGTTCCCTTATCATCCTTTTGCATAGGGATCGGCTGCCACTGGTTCCATTCCCCGATTAAAGCTACCGAGGCGTTGTAAGGTGCGAATAATTCAAAGGCCACATTGTTGCTTTGTTTAGGCTTACGTTTTACCATTTTCGCAGACTTTCTTGAGTAGTAATCTTCAGTCGCTGCTAATACATATACGACAGATTCATTAAAGTTCGCTACATGAAGATTTCATTCGGTTGTTAGAATCACAAAGTCAGAAACTTCAGAGCACTAGGGTTTGCCCGGAAGTAAAATTTCTGGTTTAGGAGTCTCGGATGGTGTTGGAGTCGGGGGTGCGGACGCAGTGACCTGTACTTCAACCTTCGGTTCATTATTCAGCAGTATCAGACCATCCTGCATAGTCGTATATGAACTGACCGTTTCTTTACGCGGCACAATGACGATTTCCCGCAGCAGCACGGCTATCGTTCCCATAACCGGCGTGGCGATAATAGCACCCACCACACCCCCCAGCGTAAAGCCAATCAGCACCGCCACAATCGTAAGCAGCGGATCGAGTCCAACACTCCGCGACATCGCCCGTGGGGTCAGATAATGGGTTTCAATTTGCTGGACTGCCACAAACGTTCCCAATACCGCCACCCCGTGTACCGGCGAACCCATCAAGATTGCCAGTATGGTTGCCAATCCACCGCCAAGAAAACCGCCGACAATCGGCAGGATAGTTGTGAAACCGATGATAAAGCCCAATGTTGCCGCGTTAGGCACCCGCAAAATCACTAAAATCAGAAAATTGGCTATACCCACAAACGTGGCGACAAATACCAGCCCCCGCACATAACTGCCCATCATATTTTCGATCTCGAAAATAATGGATTGAACCTTCTCGCGGGCACGGATAGTAAACAGTTGCACCAGAAATTCAATCGCGTGCTGATAAGACGTGAGCCAATATACGCCCATGACAAATACCAATACCAATTCCCCAAAGGTTGAACCTGCTCCGCCCACCAGCGAAGGAATTATCGGGCCAAGGGTATCCAGCGCGTCGGAAACACCTTTACGAATAGCATCCGGTTCTGCCAGCGTCACCCCATGTCCGGTGATCGATTCCGCCGTGTTGCTGACCCAATATTGCAAGATAATCAAACGGTTCGCCAAACGGTCTTCGCTTTGAAAATTCGTCACCAGACTGTTGACGATTGGCGGGATGACCAGCGCTGTGATGGCAAATATACTGATCAGAATACTCAGATACACCGTGATAATCGACAACCCCTCCGAGAAATGCCAGCGCATTAAACGAAGGACAAGCGGGCGCACCGCCGATGCAATAATGATAGCCACCAGCACAACCACCAGAATACGCAAACTCATGAATACCACATATGCGCCCAGAAGCGTCAGCAGCACAACGACGGTACCCTTAAAAACATTTTTACTGGTCATGCTTTCCCTTAAAAGACTAAATCTTATTTGAACGATCATACGCCAAATCAGGTGCCTTGAGATGAGTAGTTCAGGCAGGATAAATAGGCCAGTTGACCTATATGCCATACGAATACAGCGTCAGCTTCCTTCATATAAACTGCTCCATCATAGGACTATTGCCTCTCGAAATATTTTTCGTAATGAATCCTATATTTATACCCGTCAATTGACCTATCGAAAAATAGACTGCCTGGCGGATGGTTGGCGCTGATGTTTAATCTATAGTCAAAGGCGTAGGGTCGATCTAAGCGGAAACACAGTCAACAACCTTGGCATCCACGTTGGTAGCTGTGACAGGTAACACTCATTTCGACTAAGCAAGACCCTACATGTTTGCTCAAAAAGGCAGAATGCAGAAGGAGATTAATAATGACCACTAAAACTACAGGTGGTGCATGGGATAAAGTCGCTGGTAAGTGGAAGCAGCTCACGGGCGATATTCGTTCCAAATGGGGTAAGCTGACCGACGACGATCTGCTGCAAGTCAACGGCGAGCGTGAAAAACTTGCTGGTAAGATTCAGGAGCGTTACGGCATTGCTAAAGACGAAGCCAACCGCCAGATTGACACCTGGGCGGACGAGCTGAAGTTCTAAATCGCGTACGTAACTTCACATATATGTGCTGAAAAAAGCGGGCTGCCTCCAAGCAGCCCCTTTTGTTGTCGAACCATCGTCGGTCTAATGCGGAGATAACCCCCTTTTATCCACATGACCTATCTAAAACTAGCTGACTCTACTAGGACAAAATCCACTCCCCACCTCATGATGAATGACATGTATTCATCTAATATTAAAGTTGTAGAGTAATAATCGATTGGACAAAGGCAAAAACATCATGACACCCGAATCAATCGAAAGAAAATCCATATCAAACGATTCGATTGTGGATATTCTTAATAGCCTGATAGAAGTTTGCCGTAATGGCCATGATGGTTATTTGACGGCTGCCGAAGGCATTAATGCGGCGGCCTACAAAACATTATTTGCCGAATATGCCTTGGAACGCAGTCGCTTTGCCGCCCAGCTTGCAAATATGATCTCTACCTTGGGTGGCGAGCCGGGTGATGACGGTATAACCAACGCATGGACAAATATACAAGCTGCCGTTAACGGCGGCGATAACGGGACAATCTTTGACGTATGTGAACATGGTGAGGATGCAGCTTCTAATGAGTACGTGCGTGCGCTCGAAAATCAATTACCGCCACAGGTATATGCGGTGGTTTTCCATCAATATGAGCAAATCGTTGAAGCCCATGATCGCGTCCGTAACCTGCGCGATGCCTATCGCGCCCAGCACAGCAATTAGCAGTAGCAGAATAAGGAGAGGCGCATATCGCATGTCCTCTCATAAAATGAATCGCCTAAACTATAAGGGGAAAAGACTATGAATGACCGTATTTACTACAGCCGTGAAGCTGAACAAATGGCAGCCCAACAACGCACCATTCTTGCATTAATCGTCATGCTGCTGGGGCTTGGTCTGGGCGCGGTGGTAGCGCTGCTGTTCGCCCCACGTAAGGGAGATGATGTGCGCAAAGATCTTGCCGATCAAGCAGGCCATCTTTATGACAACGGGCGCGAAGCAACCAGCAAAACCATGAAGGAATTGCAAAAGGACATTGATAAGCTGCGTGGTGATGTTGAGGAACGGTTGAAAAATGTCACAAAATAACCGTGCCGGTAACAATATGCTCATTTCTTTAGCGGGAACGGTAGCAGTTGGCTACCTGACGACCCGCTTCCGCCTGTTTCGCTGGTTGTGGCGCTTTATGCCGCTGCTGGTAGTGATTAGTGCATGGATGCTCAAGCGTCAGACCGAACATGAACACGAGCTAATCGAAGAACCAGCAGGCTAAACCGCCGCTTTATGGACGATACTGAAAGCCTCTCATAGCCTATGAGGGGCTTTTTGTTAGTTAAGATTTCAAAGTGCAATCGCGCAACTCTATACAGGTTAGAGGGTTATTACTGGCGATGAACATATTCAGACGTAAACCCAAACAGACCGACCTGACGCTGTTGGAAGACCCCGAATTAGTGGTGCTGGCAAAAGATGATCAGCAGGCTTTCGGTGTTCTCTACGAACGTTATGTCGAAAAAATCTATAAGTACATCTACTATCGCACCGGCAACCATCAGGATGCCGAAGACCTAACCTCGGCAGTTTTCCATCGTGCTATGGCGCACATCGAAAATTATACCGAGCGCGGTGTGCCCTTTCAGGCGTGGTTATACCGCATCGCCCATAATCTAGTGGCGAATTGGCATCGTGATCGGGGTCGGCGCAAGATTATCCCGTTAGAAGAGTTCATCGGGCCGGACTCGCACTTCGATGCACCCGATATGGCTGCCGAAGACAAAGAAGAACGCGGGGCATTGCTCGCCGCCATCGCCCATCTGCCGGAAGAACGGCAGCAGTTGTTGTACCTGAAGTTTGTCTCCAACCTCTCCAACGCCGAAGTCGGGGATATTCTGGAACGAACCGAGGGCGCAATCAAGTCACTTTACCACCGCACGCTTTTGGCGCTGCGCGATGACATCGAAATGCAGCATACGCGTGTCGGCGTACCGGGGCGTGCACCTGTTTCCAGCACAGACATTAAACGTACAGAGGGCAACTGAACCGATGACCAATCATAACGAACTTGAAAATCTGCTGTCGGCTGTCACCGACGCACTATTGGCGGATGATCGCAGCAATATTGATAGCATCGTCAGCCGCTATGCTGTCCCACGCAACGAAGTCGAAGGTCTGGTTGGCCTCATCCGTAAACTGCATGTCACACTCGTCGGCGTACAGCCTTCACGGCGTTTCGTCAACCGGCTGCGCAGCGATCTGGTCGGCACGCAGGCGGGAAACATTGTCAACCGCGTCCGCTATCTGCCACCGCGTGTGCAAATCGCCGCTGGTATCGCGCTGGTCGCAGGCTTTATGCTCTTGAGCCGCCGTCGTCTGGTCGATGATGCCCAGCATGACGGGCAGGAACTCCCCGCTTTGCAGCAGTAATTTCGGCTTGAGCTTTCCGTCAACAAACGGGGAACAGCATCCAATCTGTTCCCCTGATAAACCTCCACCACCAACCATTAATCCAATAATTCCCCGAATACCTGTAAACTTATAATGTTTCAGATGTCGTACCCACCCGGAGTGATTCCTTAAATGCTCATATGCAGCCTTTCACATCAACAGGTACAATACGGCACTGTAGTTTTGGACATCTGCCTAAAAACTGACGTTTGTTAATATTTGATTGTCTATTAGGAGTTTGCTAAAAATGACGATGCCGCGCGCTGAAATTACCGGATGGGGAAAATATGTCCCGACCAAAATCCTCACCAATGATGACTTGGCGAAAATGGTAGATACCAGCGATGAATGGATAACCACCCGCACCGGCATCAAAGAGCGCCACATCCGCAGCGAGACCGACACCACCACCAGCATGGCTTGCGCCGCTGCCCGTGATGCTATGACAGTGGCAGGATTGACGGCAGCAGACATTGACCTGATTGTGGTCGCCAACTCGTCACCGGATTATTTGCTGCCTGCACCCTCCAACTATATACAGCATGAACTCGGCGCGGCTTGTCCGGCACTGACGGTTGCGGCGGGGTGTTCAGGCTTTGTATACGCGCTGGTAACCGCCAGCCAGTTCATCCAAACCGGCGCGTATAAAAATATCGTGGTCATCGGCGTGGAGTTAATTTCCTACGCGCTGGATTACACCGACCGTTCGACCTGCATCCTGTTTGGAGACGCGGCGGCAGCAGTCGTCATCCAACCCAGCCAGAGCGATGCGGGTATCTTGAACTTTGAACTCGGTTCAGATGGCGGGCTGGCGCATCATCTCTGGGTTCCGGGTGGTGGCACACGCAATCCGCTGTCACAAAGCGTAGTGGATAACCGCGAGATGTACATTCGCATGAACGGGCAGGAAGTATTCAAGTTCGCCACGCGCAAGCTGACCGCCTGCCTGAAGAACATTACCGCCAGCGCCGGCATGACTCCCGCTGACCTTGATCTGATTATTCCCCATCAAGCCAACCTGCGCATCATCGAGTACGCAGCAAGCTTGCTGAAACTGCCGATGGATAAGTTCTTCGTCAACCTGCATAAATACGGCAATACCTCGTCGGCCTCGATTCCGCTGGCATTGGTCGAAGCCATCGAAGAAGGCCGCGTCAAACCCGGCGATGTGACCGGCATGGTCGCCTTCGGCAGCGGTCTATCGTGGGCAGGCGTAGTCGTCCGGATGGGCGAAGCGGTGGCCAAAGTCGAGCCAGCCATCGAAGTCGAAGGTGTAGTCGCCTAGCAGCCATTCTCCAATAAGTCTTCGTTTGTCAGGGCGCAAGGTTTGCGCCCTGTTTCACTCCATGTGGGGGTCATCGTCGGCGTATACGTAACCACCGTTGCCGTCAGCAAAGATGATGTTTGCGTGGCTCCCCGGTAAGCATCATCCGTTACCGCCTGCGCCGTTTGCGTCGCCAGATTCGATGTCGGCGTAGCTGTTGGTGGTAAACCCGTCGCAGTCGCCGTATTACTTGGCGTGAGCGTAATAGACGGTTGCACGAAAAAAAGATATTCGACGGCAGTTGCAGTTTGTTCTACGCTACTGGTTAATGTCATTGCCACTTCATTAGTTTGCATGGCTATCTGAGTTGCTGTAGCTGATGATGTAGACGTTTCTTCACTAATAGCCTCAATAATGAGTGTATAGCCACCACCCGTCGAATTATCCCAGCCGCGTACCTCGATCTCGTATATCCCATCAGCAGATAGTTTGAAGTTTTCCAACAAGGAGTCCGTTATGATACCGGGGTTGATATCGTCAACCTCTTGTAATACTGCGCCGTCTGGCGCACGTAGAATGAAGTAGGTGTCAAGTAAACCCTCTTTTGAACGTGTCACCTCATCTGAAGTATTGGCAGGCTTATCGGCCCTTACCTTTATGGTTACGATCTCACCTAACTTACCCTTGTATCTCCAAATTTCACCCCCCATCAGCGGCGTTTCACCTCGTTGTTCGCCCAATCTTGCAGTACGGGGTGGGTTAGCGGTGGGTGTTGGAGTGGTTCGAGTAAAATCGATGGTAGCGGTAAGGGTGGCGGTGGGGCTAGGTGTCCACGTTAGGTACGGCGTGAGAATGGGTGCTGTACCTTGCCCATCGCACAAAGGCAGTACAACGTAAAGAATTCGTTGAGCACAGGTCAACGTAGCTATAAGACGATTAGCAACTGTCCATTGAATCAACTCATCAAGTGTATCTACGCGCCACAAAATAAGTTCGCCGAATGCACCGCTTGAGACAATGCTTTGCCCGTCAGGACTAAAAACAGCACTCAAAATATGCCCGCTGTGCCCTCTAAAGTGCATAATCTCTTGCCCGCTGTTAACATCCCACAATATCAATACATTTTTTACACCACTGGAAAGGACACTGTGTCCATCAGGGCTGAATGTCACGCTTGATACAATTCCATCGCTGTCATGATCACCGAAATGTTTGACTACTTGCCCGCTGTTAACATCCCACAATGTTAGTTCACCGCCTGCACCGCCCGAAAGAATATTACGCCCATCAGAATTAAAAACCGCACTGAATACTGCAGTATTATCTCCAATAAACCGCCTGATTTCCTGCCCACTATTGACATCCCACAAGATGAGTTCACTATTCAGTTTGCTATCTTTGATACCCAACCCACCTGATAAAATGCTGCTCCCATCGGGGCTAAATGCGACACTAAAAACACCCCCGGTGAGCCCCCTAAAGCCTTTAATCATCTGCCCACTATTGACATCCCATAGGAATAGTTCGCCATTGTCCCCACCCGACAAAATACTCTGACCATTCGGGCTAAACGCTACACTATAAATATCTCCCAAGTGTCCCTTAAATCGTCTGATCTCCTGTCCACTGCTGATATCCCATGTGATCAATTCACTATTGTTTATATCTATCGACAGGAAACTAAGCCCATCCGGGCTGAAAATTACCTCTTGTGCGTCCCCGCTTTGGCCGTAGAAACGTTTGATCTCCTGCCCACTCATAGTATCCCATAAGATTAGTTCACCCTTATCCCCACCTGACAGAATTTTCTCTCCATTCAGGCTAATGGCTACACCAGAGACCCGTCTATCGACACTGTGTCCACTAAAGCGACGAATTTCCTGTCCACTGGTGTTGTCCCATTGGAATAGTTCACCCTTGTTACCACCCGATATGATCGTCTGCCCATCAGCGCTGAAAGCTGCGCTCCAGACAAAGGCAGAGGTATTATGTCCTTTAAAGCGCCTGATTTCTTGCCCGCTGTTAACATCCCATTGGATCAATTCACCATCAAATCCACCTGAAAGGATATTACGTCCGTCCGGGCTGTAAACCACACTACGCGCACTGACACGATGCCCTCTAAAGCGCCTGATTTCTTGCCCGCTGTTAACATCCCACAAGATGAGTTCGCCATTGTCGCCAGCAGAAACAATACTTTTACCATTCGAGTCGAAAACCACGCTGTTAATATCCGCGCTATGCCCTCTAAAGCGCCTGATTTCTTGCCCGCTGTTAACATCCCACTGGATCAATTCACCATTGTCGCCAGCAGAAACAATACTTTTACCATCCGGGTCGAAAATCACACTATTCACATCCCTGCTATGTCCAGCGAAACGGCGGATTTCCTGTCCGCTACTAGCATCCCACAGGATGAGTTCACCAGATGAACCACCGGAAATAATGTTCTTTCCATCCGGGCTGAAAGCCACACTACTCAAATAGCCACTGGTACTATGTCCGGTGAAACGGCGGATTTCCTGTCCGCTATTAACATCCCACAGGATAAGTTCGCCAGAGGTGCCGCTTGACACAATATTACGTCCATCTGGACTAAAAACAGCCCGGGTTACTTCATCTAACAGCGCCAAACTACGCCAGTGAAAACGGTGGATTTCTTCTGCACTACTAGCATCCACAAAATGAGTTCACCATATGAGCCACTGGATACAATACGATTTCCGTCGGGGCTAAACGAAACGCTCAATACAAATACATCGGGGTCATGCCCATTAAAGCGACGGCGTAGGCCGGGTGGGTAAGCGACATTTATGAGCGCTTGTTGTGCCAGCGCGGGTGGATTAGCGTAGCTGTTAGCAGCTAATGCCAGCGCATAACCGGTAAAAGGGTCGCCTTCTGCATAGACTTGTTCGGCATTAGCGGCTTGAGCGAGACTGCGTGCCTGTTGCAAATTGGTATCAGCCTCGGTGGCACGGGCATCAGCAGTTGAAAGATTATTTTGTGCGATTTGTGCTTGATTAGCGACCGCCGTGGCTTGCGAAGCAAGGGTAGCATTAGCGCTAGTTTGTTCACTGCTGCGAAGGTTTACAAATACAAAGCCTAAAAGTGCTAATAGGGCAATCGCCAGCACAATACCAAAGCGGGCTTGAGTCAAAGCACGGTTACGGTTCTGTTCGTCTTTGTGGACTTGCTGACTGGCATAGATATAAGCGATATGTAAGTCATTTAACGCAGGTTGTTTGTCGGTGCTGGCAGCTTGCCAGATTTCAGCCTCACGCAAGTCTTCGCCTCGCAGAGCATACGCCACTTTGCGTCCGTTGGTATCCCACTCACGCGCACGTACAAGCAAGCGGGTGTGATGTCGAATATGGTCAGGGTCTTGTTCAGCGGTGGTGAGTAAACTGGCAACCGCCTTATCAAAGTCGTCACTGTCGCGGAAAAAAAGCCAATTTTGCTTTTTGAGTTCTGCCCAGTTTTCGCGAGCGTTGGCTTCCCATTCCTGCTCGAACCACTCGCCAGCAATTTGCTTTTCGTCAATGGTTTGGTGCATGACAGGCAGGATGCGCTTGTAGTTACTGCGGGCATAAGCCAGTTCGCGGTTACAAATCATCGAGGCCAGCGAATTAGGACTGATGATGAAAACGAAAGTGTCGGCGGCATCAATCCCCGTACAAATTTCGCGCCACCAATCAGCCGAATAAGGGATGCCTTCCCAGTCCACCCATGAGTTGCGCCCCTGAGCCGTCAGCGCATCCACCAACTTACGGGCGAAAATCGAATCTTTGCGCGAGTAGGAAATGAAAATGTCAGTTGCCACGTTGGTCCTCAAAAATCGCCGGTGACTTTACCTGAGTCAATAATAACCTAGCGCCCAAATAACGCCAAAGGTTTGTAAACTCGAACCGAATCATGTTGACATATTACGAACTTCCGTTCTATAATAAAATTATGAATTTCTTTATCTTCTCTGTGTCTCTGTGGTTAAATGTATTGATTTTGGGAATTGGCAATTATGGCGGCGGCAGCCCAATCACCTGAATTGCGGCGGCCTTAGCCGAGAAATCCGCTTAATAGCTTTGCAAAATTGCCAAAACCGCCATTTAAATGGAGCGGAAATAAAGAAGTTCGCCAATTTTGCCAATCAATAATTGGGGTCGAGCCAATCGCGCAGACCTTCACTCAGCAGGTTGCAGGCCATAATCACCGTCAGGATAGCGAGGCCGGGGAAAGTCGCCAGCCACCAGTTATAAAACTTGGTGCGTCCTACCGAGATCATCGCTCCCCATTCCGGTGCAGGCGGGGTGACACCTAAACCGAGGAAGCTCAAGGCCGATACCAGCAGAATGATACCGCCCACATCCAGCGCCGCTTTGATAATCAGTGGTGTCCACGCATTGGGCAGGATGTAGCGCAGCAGGATACTCGGCTCGCGCATCCCCAGCGAACGCGCGGCAATCACATATTCATGGGAACGGATGACGATCACCTGCGAGCGCATCAGTCGGGCATACTCCGGCCACAAAACGATACAAGCCGCGAGGATGGCGTTGGTCAGGCTGGGGCCGAGGAAGGCTGAAATCGCCAGCGCCAGCACCACCGACGGAAACGCCAGCGTCACATCGGCGATCCGCATAATGGTCTCATCAATAAACCCGCCGACAAATCCGGCCATCGCACCCAGCAGCGAACCGATTGCCAGCGAAACGAACACCACGAAAAACGAAGCCGGCAGCGAAATCCGCGCCCCATACACCACCCGGCTGAAGATGTCGCGCCCCAGCTCATCCGTGCCGAAACTGTGCGTCGCATTCGGTGGCTTCAGCCGCTGCGCCAGATCTTGTGCCAACGGGTCAAAAGGAGCAATCTGGTTTGCGAAGATGATCACCAGACCAAAAAAGATCAGCACCACAAGGCCGATCCAAAACGTCGGGTATTTACGGACGTGCTTCCACAAGCGCGATTGTGGGTTGCTGACGGCTTTGACCGTCTGTGGCACAGCACTCGTCAGGCCGGATGCGGTTGCATTACTCATGGCGCACCCGCGGGTCAAGCACCCCATATAAAATATCCACCACCAGATTAATCAGCACGTAAATCGCCGCGATCAACAGCGTGCCCCCCTGAATGGCTGGATAATCGAGATTAACAGCCGCTTTCACCAGATACTGACCGAGTCCCGGCCAATCAAACACCGTTTCGGTCATAACCGCCCCGCTGAGCAGTCCCGCGAAGGCCAGCCCCAGAATGGTCACCAGTGGAATCAGCACATTGCGCAGGGCATGACGAATGATAATGTTGCGCTCACTCAAGCCCTTGCCCCGTGCCGTGCGGATATAATCCCGCCGCATTTCCTCAATGATCGCCGCACGGGTCACCCGCACCACCAGCGCCAGCGTGAACCCGCCTAAAATCAACGTCGGCAGCATCAAATGATGAAGTGAGTTTGCAAACGCGGGCCAGTTACCGCCCAGCACAGAATCTACCGTAAACAGGCCAGTTACGCGCACCGGATCAGTCATGCGTGGGTCAAGTCGCCCCGGCCCCGGTGCGATACCCAGATTGAAATAGAAAACAGTGAGGAAAATGAGACCCGTCCAAAACGGAGGCAGCGAGGCATTTAACAGTGATACCAGCCACACGCCTTTATCCAGCAAGCTGCGGTATTTGACCCCTGCCAGAATACCCAGCGGAACCCCCAGTATCACCGCAAACAGCAGTGAACTGATGGCCAGTTCAACAGTTGCCGGAAGAAAGGTGATCAGATCCATCGTCACCGGACGCTTGGTCAAGAACGAGTTGCCAAAATCACCCCGCGCCATATTGGTCACATAGCTGATGTACTGCTCCCACACCGGGCGGTCAAGCCCCCATTTGGCGGTTGCCGCTGCCACAATATCCGGCTTATCAAGCGCCCGTTCACCGACGATCATCACCAGTGGGTCGACCTGCACCAGATTATAGATGAGGAACAACACCAGTGAGATGCCTAGCATCATAGGAATTGTGAGCAGTAACCGCTGGAGAATATAACGCCCAAGCATGGATGACCTTCAAATAAAAGAGGGGTGAAAAATACACACCCCTCCCTCGTTCAATTGACGATTATGACTTGCTGAGTTCGTAGAAGTCCATGAAGTACACCGGATGGAAAGTGAAACCTTCGACATTCGAGCGCATGGCATACAACTGCTGTGGCTGGAACAGCGGTACGAACACCGCTTCGCTGACGTGTGCCGCCTGATACTCGCCGTAAATCTCGGCACGTTTTGCCGCGTCAGTCTCGTTACCACCCTGTGTCGCCAGATCAGCAATCACCTTCGAGTCCAGCAAGACACGTTTAGCAGGGCCGCTGTCCGGGAACGAGAAGTAATCAGACCACATGGTTGCATCCAGATAATCCGGTGTCCATGTGGCAAACAGGAACGGGATTTCCTGTGCGCGGTAAGCCGTCAGGAAATCGGTATTCGGACTTTGCTTGATGGTTGCCGTAATACCCACCTCAGCCAGATCAGACTGAATCTTCGCAGCCAGCGTTTCGTTGGGGATACCACCCGAAGTGCTGGTCGAAGTGGCAAGGGTTAGCTCGAAACCATCAGGATAACCGGCTTCTGCCAGCAGAGCCTTGGCGGCATCAACATTGTGCTCATAACGCTTGCTTGGGTCAGAACCGATGATACCCAGCGGCAGCATGGCAGCGGGGCGGTCAGCATAACCCAGCAGCAGACCATTGATAATGCCATCGTAATCAATCGACTGGGCAATAGCCTGACGCACTTTCGCATCCTTCAACGGCACATCGAACTTATCGCTGGAAGACATTGCCAGATAGGTCAGGTTCAATGTTTGCCCGACCGCCAGCTTGAGGTCAGCATTGGCCTTGACCTGCTCGGTCAGATCTTTATCAATGTTCTCGTAAACATCCACATCGCCGCGTTCTAGCAGTTGCAGCTTGGTGGTTGCGTCGGTGCTGTGGTTCAATTTTACGCCGGCAAGCTGTGCCGCGCCGCGCCAGTAACCATCATTGCGTACCAGTGTAACTTCGCTCAATGGTGCCCAACCCGTCAGCACGAATGGGCCGGAACCTGCCGAGTTCTGGCTTAACCAGTCGTTTGCGGTGTCGGTGGTATCAGCATCGGCGGCATCAGTCGCCCCATGCTCTTTAGCCAGTACGCTGTCCAGCACGCTCAAGGCTGGCGCAGTAACAATCGTCGCGAACGCCGGTGTTTTGACCGACAGAGTAACTTTCACGGTCAGGTCATCTACCGCTTCAACCGTATCCACCTGATCGACATAGAATGCGGGGTTACCTTTTATGTTCTTGAGGCGTGTCCATGAAAAGACCACATCAGCAGCGGTCAACGGATTGCCAGAGGCGAACGTTACGCCTTCATGCAGGGCAAATGTATAAACCAACCCATCATCCGAAACCGTGTAGCTATCCGCCAACCCCGGAACAATCTTGTTCAAATCATCCGAGTGGATTTCGAGCAGGGTGTCATAAGTGGCATGGTTGAGCATCAAATTGACGGTCTCATAAGCGCGCGCCGGATCAAGCGTGATGATGTCATCCAGATTAGTGGCGACAATCAATGTATTGTCCTGCGCCAAGACACCGCCAGCGCCCATCAACATAAGGCCGAACAACAGTACGGAAAGTAAAAACAAACGATTTTTCATGAACATTCCCCTTTGTCTACATAATGGGTAGGCAAGATAATGTAAGTCAATTTAAGGGCACTGTCAAATGTTCTGTACGCTATCACCAACGGAATGACATCAATGCACAAAATAGCCCTGCATCACGCTGTTAAAGCCTACTTATTTCCGGTTAATTCACCGTAATAACCTGAAACCCCACCATCACGCACTGCTAGAAATCGAGTCGAGCGTGGCTTCAAGCGGCATTTTTCGGACGGACTCCCACAGAGCAGAGAAAATATCTGCACTAAGTATGGATAAAGCGGCGGTGGTTGCCTGCTCAACCATCGCTTTATCAACCGGACGTATCGGCATGCCCAACTGGGTACGCAATGTTGATGCAGCAGCCAACATCGGTACCGATTGAGCCGCCCGTTGACTCTGTGTCGCCAGCACAGCCAACCCTTCCAGTGCGGCTGCCACCAATACACGTGGGCCGACAGCCCGCGCCAGTTGCAGCGCTTCAGTAAATACTTTATAAGCGGTTACCATATCACCCTGCGCCCGCAAAATATGCCCGTTGGTAATAAGCACTTCAGCCAGACCAGAATCATCTTTGAGGTTGCGAAACAACGAAACACTTTCGCTAACAAGGTCATTTGCGCTCGTCAAATCACCTTCTAAGTAGGCCGCCTGTGCCAGATTGTTGAGGCAAAAACCAATCGCCCATTGGATACCTAAGTCACGAAAGAGGATCAGACTTTCTTCGGTGTACTTTCGCATCCCCTCAATATCACCTTGATCGCGTGCGACATCACCCAACCCCAACAACGATGAAGTCATCCCCTCACGATCCCCGATCTCGCGGTGAAAGTCCATACATTCTTGATACAGCATCGCGGCACGGTCCAGTTCACCCGTTTCGCGCAGAACCAACGCTAACTCATACAGCGACAATCCCAATCCTGCGCTGCCGCTGCTGCCTCGATTACCTAACTCACGATGCAGTGTTAAGGCTTCTTCTAATAGGGTGGTCGCTTTGCGATACTCTCCGGATGCCCGTACCTGCCGCCCCGCATTGAGCAGCAGATCGGTTTCGCCTTCCTGTTGCTTGAGCGCCTGCCGCAGTACCTTACTTTGTTCAAACAATCGCGCCGCATGGGCGAAATCATGCTGGTCAGAAGCTAACCATGCCGCCCCGTGCAGCGCACGCAGCCGTGCCGCCAGCACGATGTTATCAGCCGCCGCATCATCCAATTCCAGCATATCGGCTAACCACGCCCGACCTTCATTGATTGCGCCGCCACCCCGCCAATAGCGCCACAGCGCTCCGGCAAGCTGGAGGCCAATCGTTGCAAATCCGCCGTCAAGTGCCCATTTCAGTGCCGCCCGCATATTGTCATGTTCATGGTTAATCTGCTCAATCGAAGAATCGACCGCCGGAGTATCCCACAGAGAAGCAGCGGCTTCTGCTACCGACAGATAATAAGCCGCGTGGGTTTGTTGCAGCATTTCGAACTCGCCGCGCAGCCTGAGTTTTTCCAGCGCATACTCGCGAATGGGTTCAAGTAAAAAGAAACGGGGATCAACGGCAGTCATCGGGGCAGCAGCATTCGTCCGTGTTGTTGGGTTAATTTGTCGCAGCAGCGACTTATCAACCAGACGCAAAAGATCGCGCAGCATGGCACCCGTCACCTGTTCAGCCGCCTCAACCGTACAACCACCACGAAAAACCGACAGGCGCGTCAACAAAGATCGCTCTAACTCATTCATCAAGTTCCACGAATGGTCAAACACCGCCCGCATACTACGATGGCGCATCGGTATATCACGCATGGTCGTCGCCAGCATATCCAGATTCGAACGAATCTGTCGGTCGATCTCGGCAATCGGCATCATGCGCACACTGTCGGCAGCTAATTCAATTGCCAACGGCATCCCCGACACATGCTGGCAGATACCCACAATCGCCGTAAGTGTTGATTCTGACGGGGAAAATTCAACTTGAACCTGCATCGCCCGCTGCGCAAATAATTGCACAGCACTATACTCCGCCAAATCGGTCAGGCTCTGCCGTATTGATCCGTACTGATTTTGCGGCGGATACGACAGACCATCGACATCAAACAACCATTCTCCACGCAGGTTCAGCCGTTCGCGGGAAGTCACAAGAATCGTGATATCCGGTGCATGCTGCAAAATATCATGAACCAAATCAGCCCCCGCCAGTAGATGTTCGAAGTTATCCAGTATTAATAACAGGCGGCGCTGACGCAGATAACTGAGCATATGACCAGCCGGGTCAGCTTGTCCGGCAAACGACACATTGAGTGCATCCCCAATCGCGGAAACAATGCGGTTCGGCGTGCCGATTGGAGCAAGCGCTACAAACGCCACGCCATCAGGAAATAATCCGGCTTGGGCAGAGACAACCTCGATTGCCAACCGTGTTTTACCGACCCCACCCGGTCCGAGCAAAGTCAGCAGGCGGCATCCCGAATCACTCAATATGCGGGCAATCTCCGTTAATTCTGCACGCCTGCCAAAGAATGAAGTCAGTTGAATGGGCAGATTAATAAGCGCTTTTCGCTCTACCTGTACCCTTTGACTGCTGCTCGTGGGAACCGGTGCTATGCGAACAACTGGGGGTGGGTTCTTTTCCGGCTGCCTTACTGGGGTAAACAGTGCCGCCAGCCATGCTTCGTCAAGCAAAACCTTCTGGTGTGCTGTTCGCCAAAAGATGCGGATTTCCTCGGCCTCATGACCGCTTTCAAATGACCGATGCTCGACGCACAGTTCAATAAACTTTTGAAGATGCTCTGTTCTGGGATACTTACTGTCGGCTTCCCATGCACCCACTGTTCGCCGTGAAACACTCAGGAAATCGGCTACTTCAGTTTGCGTCAACCCCATTGCCGTGCGCAGGGTGACCATAGCCTGTCCAAGCGGAATGTCACGATCACGCTTCGGAGATCGGTTCATATAGATTACCTTTTGAAAAGACCTGTAAATATTAGTTGATGGAAACCAATGGGAACTGACATGGCAGGTAATGCGAACCGATATGTCACCCTATGCCTACTGACTCGTCAGATCGCCAATATTATACTGTGCATTACAACTAATCGCTGCATTAAGTCCTAATCAGTGATGATGTGAAAGGTCGAATGACCGAAAAGAACCACATGAACCATGCCCCTTAAGGCTAAAACGGCTGGCATGGGAACTGCAAATGCCGGATATGCAGGCAGTAGGTTCTAAAAACAGGGTAGTTGCCTGAGCAACAGCCGAACAGGCAGCACACATCTTAAGCTTCAAGCCGCACTTCTTCATAAATGTAAATGTAACGGATTCTATAGAGGAACAGACAAATGAACACAATTAATAATTTAACCACTCAGGAACGCCGTGTATTAGGGCTGGTAACACAAGGCCGACGCAATGCCAAAATCGCCAATGAGTTGTGTATCAGCACCCGCACAGTTGAGAACCATCTCTATCGAATATTCGACAAGTTAGGTGTTGCATCTCGGACGGAAGCTGCCGTCTACGCACTGAAAACTGGATTGATTTCAAAAGCAGAAATGAGGTAACTACTCAGGTAGGGGAGGAAGGGAGAAAAGGAGCAGCATGTAAGGCAGCAGAGAGAGCATCGAGGATGTTGACACCCTGTTTGCGAGCGGTGGAGAGGTAGCTGCGAATGAGGCAGAAGGTGTCCGCACCAGCTGGAGTACGAAAGCAACCGGAGATTTTCTGCTGAAGTTTCATCATGCGTAAATCGCGTTCCGCCTGATTATTGTCAAAGGGGATCGTCTTGTCACGCCAGAAGGCGAGAATGGCCTGTTTGTAGGTTCGAAAGCGCTCCAA
>JBBSBS010000004.1:0-48030 GCA_038251045.1 Aggregatilineales bacterium
GGACAGGCGGTGTTCGAGCCACACCGGATTGAGTTGTTTCACAAGCGCTATCGTGAGATTACGGGCGAAGATTTCAGGCTGCCGGTGTTGATGGGGTTGATGCCGCTATACAGCTCAAAACATGCGCGGTTTTTACACAACGAGATTCCGGGTGTGAGCATACCCGATGTGCTGATGGAGCGCATGGACAAAGCGGGCGAGAACGCGGCGAATGAGGGCGTAAAAATCGCACAGGAATTATTACGTGATATACGCGGGATGGTACAGGGTGCGTATATCATCCCGGCGTTCGGGCGCTACGAGTTGGTAGCAGATGTAATTGATTCGGTGGCAGTTGGGCAGTAATCAGTTGCAAGGGACAAGTTGCAAGTTATGACGTGTACGCCCTGCTCGATTGAGTGGGGCGTTTTATTTAGTGAGAAATGTGCCACTGATTAGTCGATAAAGATGCCTGTGCTAACATTAGACATAATGGCAGGTTCATTATAGACAGCTCATAAGCTGACGCATTTCGACCGTTTATAAACAGGACTTTAATATTATGACACAAAAAGTTGCAGTAGCTGTTGTTCATGGTATTGGCAACCAACCGCCCGAATTTGTCGAGAAAATGAATGCTGCCATCCAGAAGCGGTGTGAAGAAACATGCAGCCAAGACATCATCATTAGGCCGGTTTACTGGGCGGCGGCGATGCAAAGCAAAGAAGATAGGTTGTGGGAACGCTTGAGCGAGGGCGGTACACTGAGCTTTAAGAATGCACGGCGACTGACAGTTGATTATGTGGCGGATGCGCTGGCCTACCAACCGACTGAATATGACCGCCGAGCCTATGATGACATCCATGTGGAGTTCGCCAAAGCTCTGCGGGTGTTGGGCGAAGAAGCAGGTGGAGAGGCTCCGCTGTGCATCATCGCGCACAGTCTGGGAACGGTGATTTCGAGCAACTTCATTTACGATTTACAAAAACCGCAGCTTATCAGCGAGCAGGTACGGGCGGAGATGGGCGACACGCCGCTGGATCGCGGTGAAACGCTCAGTCTGTTGTACACAATGGGCAGCCCGCTGGCGTTGTGGAGTTTGCGCTTCAGCGATTTTGGACGACCGATTACGGTTCCGTCGCCTTATCTGGAAAATTATTACCCGACGTTGGAAAGCGAGTGGATCAATTATTATGACCGTGATGATCTGGTGGCTTTCCCGCTCAAGGGGTTGAACGACGACTATGATAAAGCGGTGACGGCTGATAAAGAAGTGAATGTGGGCAATATCCTTACAAGTTGGAATCCGTTATCGCACCTCGAATATTGGGGTGATAAAGATGTGGTCAATCCGGTTGCAGACGCACTTATGCGCACATGGAAAGCGGTGAATCCCGACGTAGAATAATAAACGTGTCGCTGTGTATGGCAGCTATACGCGAGAGGACAAAGTCATCCAGCACGATACATGGTGGTTGCATCAGCTACCATGACGAATTGTCAATTGAGATTGAATTCACATCTGGCATATGATGGCTATAAGGAAGCCTATTATGAGAAAAGTGTGCCAGCTTCGTTTGTAAGCGGTTGGCTGCTTGGTGCTTTCATCAATTTTCTGTTAAGCTAAACTTGGTTTAACTTGACACACAGTAGAGCGAAAAACGCTTATGGCATCTAACAACATGTCGGGAACGACGCTTGGGAAATACGAACTGCGCCAAGTGATTGGCGTGGGTGGTATGGCCTCGGTCTATCAGGCACATCAATCGAACCTCGACCGGCTGGTGGCAGTCAAAATTCTGAGCCAAGCGCTGACGAATGAGCCGGGATATGCCGAACGTTTTAATCGCGAAGCAAAAACGGCAGCCTCGCTGGAACATCCCAACATCGTCCCCGTATACGATTATGGTACGCATGAAGCGACTACGTACGTGGTCATGCGTTTGCTGACGGGCGGTACGGTGGGTGAACGGCTGCACCATCAGCAGCAAAATAATCTACCGCCACCATCCTTGAGCGAAGTCAGTCAGTTGCTGCGGCAGGTAGCGAGTGCACTGGATTATGCCCACAGTCTGGGTGTGATCCACCGTGACATCAAGCCCAGCAATATCATGTTCGATAACCGGGGAACACCGTATGTGGTGGACTTTGGTATCGCCAAGCTGCTGGAACAATCAAGCAACATGACCAGCACCGGCATGGTGATGGGTACGCCGTCTTATATGTCACCCGAACAATGGCGTGGTGACCAGATTTCGGCGGCGACTGACCAGTACGCGATGGGTATCTTGATGTATATGGTGCTGACGGGACGGCAACCGTTTGAAGCGCCGACACCGTATGCATTGATGCTGAAACATATGAACGAACTGCCGATGTCGCCAAGCGCGGTACGTTCTGATATTCCGGAATCAGTGGCAGCGGTGATTGAGCGTTCGATCAGCAAAGCGCCGGAAGACCGCTATCCGAACATGCTGGAATTCGCAGATGATATGAGCCGTGCGGTACGGGATACAGGCGAAGGCAAAACCGGATTCTTCACGGTCAATCTGGGCAAAGGCGGCGAGCCGGGGATGATGACCCCGACGCGCCAACCGGGGACTCCAACACGTCCGCCACCCACGCCGACTTCGAATCCTGCCCCTGATGATGATGTCCGCACCGAGGTGCTGCTGCCCAAGACAGGTTCACAGCCTGAGCCAGAGGCAAAACCGACAAAAGGCACAACCGTTAAAACGATCCCACCGTTTGTGGGTGGGGCGGCGAATAAGACCAAGCAAAACGAATTTGAGGCAGTCGGAGGACAAACACAAACTGGTGGCAAGCGCACCGGAATAGCGGTATTCGGCGTGGTGGGTGGAATCGTAGTGATCGTGCTGATCGCCCTTTTCGCACTCCAAGGCAGTGGTGCAAACCCAGAGGCAACCGCGACGAGCGTGAGCGCATCCAACACACCCTCATCATTAGTGGTATCCATATCGGACACGCCATCAAATGATGCATTAACGAAGACTGTACAACCGTCCAATACAGCGACTGAGGTGCCGGCAGAGGCTTCTAATACACCGGAATCAGTCCTTGTATCAGCAGCATCTGACACTCCAGTAATCGTGGCGCAGGTGGCGACCGATACTACTGAGCCAACCGAAACCAGTATTCCAAGCGCCACACCAACGTTAACATCAAGCGCAACCGAAAGTCCTACAAATACGCCAACAGCAACGGCGACTGAGCGACCAACAAACACACCGACGGTGACGGCGACTGATTTGCCAACCTTAACACCGACACCAGCGACACCTATCGCACTGATGCGACGACAACTGGCAGTGCGGCAGGGACCCGGTTCGCAATATCCAACAATGGCGGCGTTATCCGCTGGCGATGAAGTGAATATCTTGGGTATCAGCGAAGACGGAGCGTGGTTCCAGATTCTACTGCCAGATGGTTCGCTAGGTTGGCTGCCGACGACATCCCCGCTGATCGACACTGCGGGTAACATTTTTGATTTGCCGTTGGCACAAGCGCCAACGACGACACCCACATTTACACGGACTGCAACCACAACGCCGACAGCGACCGCAACCGCTACAGCAACCAAAGTAGTGACACCCAGTGCGACACCGACGCTGACATCCACACCCACACTGACGGCAACACCAACGGCGACGGCAACCCAAACACCTGTTGGCCCAAGCAAAACACCCACGCCCACAGCAACGGCTACTACGCCCGTTGTGAATGGTACGGTGAGCGGCACACGCTCGATTAATGTGCGAACGGGCGACAGTTCAGGGTTCACAATCTTGACTTCATTGCCTCCGGGGGAGACGGTCAAAATTCTGGGTATCAGCCGGACGCATAACGATTGGTTCCAGATTGAATTGGAGGATGGGCGCAAAGGTTGGGTATCAGCACGGTTGTTGACCATCAGTGGCAATCTGACAGCAGTACCGTTCGTCACGCCCCCTGCGCCGGTAGCAACACGACCGCCTGCCGCAGCAACGACGAAGCCGAACAATAATAATAACAACGGTGGGGCAACACCGGTCGGTTCGGGTGTTGATTGCAGCTATCTTAAAACGACATCTCCGGTTGATTGGATTAACAGCAATGCCGAGGGCGGCACGACGACCTTCTACTGGAACACTGTGCCGGGGGCGACGGATTACTGGTTGTTCTGGTATGCCGAGGATGGTCACGAGGTGGCACGCTACAACACCGGTGGTGTGACCAGCAGTGTGAAACTCGACACACGAACGGTGACTAAATTCGGCGGGTTCTCAAATTACTTCTGGCGCATCGAGGCTCACAAAGACGGGCATGTGGTATGCCAATATAACCATCCCAACAAGCTACACCGCGAAGGTTCTTAGCAGGTTCGTGATCAGCAGATAGTTCAAAAGTGGGCGCACAGCAAGTGCGCCCTACTGTTTTTTACAGCCGATTCAATAAACGAGACCTTAGACCCCTTGTTCAGAAGCCAAAAACGAGTACAGTGAATTTATATCTCATAGATGCAGCGCAGCCCTAATGCGTAGGAGTTCCTTTTATATGAAGAACAGCCTTTATTCCGCAAGCCTATTAATGGTCATGGCGTTGTTGTTTGGGTTGAGTACAACGCGGCAAGCAGCAGCACAGGATGCTGAACCGGTGGTGGATACGTGCGCCGATGTGCGGTTTTTGATGGCGCGTAACACGACACCCGATCAACTGTTACAAGGTGGCGGTATCTTGCAATCAAATACGCCGACCGGTGGTCAGGTGGGCGCGGGAACGGATATGGGTGATTACTGGCTGTTTACAGTCGATGGAGCCAGCAATTCGACCAATCTAAATGTGACGTTTACGGATTTGCCAGCCGACGTGCAGCTTGAGTTTGCTCTGTTTCAGGGGATGACGCGCATCACAGCAAGCAATACTTATCAACTGATTACAGCGGGTGAAACATATACCCTGCCCACACGGACGAATGGTGTCTATACGCTGGTCACACAACTGGCGAACATCAGCGATTTGGAAAACCTGTCACAAACGGTGGGTTATACCCTGACCGCTAACTTCCAAAGCGGCGGGGATGTTATCACGGCGGTCAATAGCAAACGCATCAGAGACAGCCAGAGCAACCAAGATTTGATGCAGGGCGAAAATTACGAAGTTGTAGATGGCAAACAAGTTTTCGCTTTTAGAAGCGGTACGAACTTCAAGACCAATGCAACCTCACTGAAATCCGTGACACAAATGCCGGACAAAGCCGGTCGGTTGGATTTTGATGGCGGCGGGACGCTGATTGTTGACAGTTGGGCACAAGAGATCAGCTTACTGGGTGGCAATCTCTCGGTCGTAGGGGAAGTCAATAAGACAAAGCGCATTTATTACCTTGAAAATTTTGGCCCCGGTCAGTCTCTAATCAACCCGATTCAGAGTAATCTGGCAGACATCACAGACTCCAACAGAACGCATATTGTGACCGATTGGGCGGCGGTGACTGGCATCTGGGTGATGACGGATTGCATGGGCTACAAGCTGGATGACGGTCATATTTTTACGGCGGTCATTGATGGTCAAACGACGCAGCGCAACTTTCAGGCACTGGGTAGGCCAGACGGCAATGTGTTGAGCTGCAACAGCTTTTTGACGCGTATGAGTGCCCTGAATGCGCTTGGCAAAACGGTTGATGAGACCATGTGCCTCAACTGGAAATCGGTGGAAGCCAATACCGAGATGACGGTGCGCGGCGGTGTGCTGGAGGCATCGCTGGTGGCAGGGCGCTCGATTAAACTGCAATCCGACACGATTCGAATGGTTCCACTGGCGGGTTCGGCAGTCAAGAACGCGGATTCGGCTGATCTGCCACTTGATATTCAGGTGGCTGATGGCGGGCAGCCGGTGGGCATCAAGCTCGATTGGACGAATCTGGCACACTTCGGTTATGCCGATGAGGGTACAGATGGGCGCACACTGAGCTTTAGCTTTTTAGATGAACCCCGTACCAGCACGACGCGACCGGGTGCAAATCTACTTTCGGTCGATGCGGTAGAGGATGTACTGCATATTGTGTATCGAGGTGACGGCGCGAACGGGACAAACGGACGCGAACTCCTGTTACTGCCACGCAATGAGAGTTATATCGAGTTGGTGACACCAGCAGGTACACCGACTTTTAACGGAGCCTCGTTTAATGGTCAAGCGCTGCCGAACGCAGCGGGCTATCAAGCAAGAGCCTTGAATAACTTAGGTGGCGAATGTTATCCGGTGAACACGCTGTTGGAACAGATAAATTGTGCGCCGAATGGCAACATCAATCCGGCGAATGGCAATTTATGGTACTCGGTGACGGATTTGACGGCTTACCATCCGGCTTTCAACCTGTCGCTGACGCGCAGCTATAACAGTTACAACTTCGCGGCGGACGGCGCATTCGGGCCGGGATGGTCAAGCGATTTCCCGTTGGATTACGCGGTGAGTTTTGATGCTGCGTCCAATTCGCGATTGGTTGATCTGGCGAATGCCGAGCCGGACAGCCGGATTAATTATCGGGTGGGGTTGGATACCACATGGGCAACGCGGGGTATTGTGCAGGTGACGACTGCCAGTGGATCGCAGCATGAATTCGTGCGGGATGACAAAGCGACCGGAACGCAGGGTGAAGTGTATCGGGCGCTGACGATGCCGGGATGGTCACTGAGCCGCAGCGGCGGCAATTCGGTAACGCGCATTACCTCCAACTGGACGCTGACCGAAACCAACGGCCTGACCTATACCTTTGACCGCGCCGGACGGATGCGCAGTTTGGGCTATCCAGCGCAGGGATATGCAGCGACGATCAATTATCCGTGGGATAACAATCTATCGGGACCGGGGGCGCTAGGTGACAAACCGGTGACGATCACCGACAGCACCAACGGGCGGCAGATCGAACTATTTTATGACACGTCACATCATATTGTGATGGCGCGGCTGCGCGATGTACTCAAAGCGGATACCGAAGGTGACAACTGCGACATCACAATATCGTGCTTCGAGGTGAAGTACAGCTACAGCAACGGACGGTTGAGCGAAGTTACTTATCCCGGTGGGCAAAAGGCCACCTACAGTTATGACGACATCGGGCGCTTGGTGCGGCATGATGACCCGCACGCGCCGATTGCACCGATCATGGGTTATAGCTACGATGTGGTCGAAGAAGGCATCAGCCCGATAGGTCAGGGCGCGCTGACAGCGGCTTATATCCTGCGTGAAGATGAACCGCTGCCGAAAGACGATTCTTTCCTCTGGCGGAAATTGGACACGGTTCTCGCGGGTGATAAGCGGCAGGTGACCGTCACCGATGAGAATGGCACGAGCAACCGCTTTGTTTATCAGTTGGCAGCGGGCAGCCTGACGAGCGCGGGCGAGAGTTATACGCTGCTGGAAAGTAGCCATTTATGGGCGGCAGCAGGCAGCTTTGAGGCTGTGCCGACCAAGTATGAATGGGCGGCGGGTCAACTGGCGGCGATTCCGGTTCGCTTCCTGCCGGGGGCGGCGTCAGTCGGGCGTAACCGCGTCGGGTTGAACACGGACGCGAATGGGCAGTTGACCGGCATCAGCGGTGGGTATCCCGGTTTAGACATCACGACAGTCAATGGGGTTACGCAGTTCCCTGTGCGGCAGATCGTACCCGATCAACTGCGCTTCGCGGATGGTTCGGGATGGCGCTTCGGCGGGTACAATGCGGCGGGATTCTTCACCAGTTATACCGATACTCAAGGGGCACGTTATACCGTCGAACGCGATGAACAGAACCGCCCGACGCGGGTCGTCCGTAATGACGATCAGGTCAGTTGGCAATTGGCCTATGACAGCAGTGGGATGGTCAGCAGCGTCCAGCAAATGAGCAATATCAAGAATGATGCGAGTTACACCGTTCAATATCAGTGGGATGGATTGGGACGGCTAACGGCAGTCGCAGATGACCTGCTGGGTGCATACCAGATCAATTACCTGCCGCCAAAACAAGCCGCAGATGGCACATTCTACAGTGAGATTGCGGTGACAGATCCGGCGGGGGCAGTCACGATCTCACGATTTGATGGACGTAACCGGTTGATCGAAACACGGGTGCAAGCCAACGCCGAAGCCAAAGATTACCTGAGCCGCACGACATATGAATATGACGCGGCGGACAAACTGGGACGTGTATCGGCAAGAGTTCGCTGGCTCGTTGGCGCAGATGGCGAAACGACCGCGCATACCAGCTACCGATACGAGGCTCAACCACAGCTTGACATGGTGGGCGAAGCGGTAGCAATCGGCGGCACAAAAGTCACACAGACTGATGCGTATGGGCGTGAGACGATTGCTGTGTATGACGATTTAGGGCGCATCCGGCTGATGGGCAGCCCGGAAGGTGAACTGCGGCGCTTCGATTATACGGTGGAAGATGTTCACAATCCGCTGCCTGCCAACCAGATTAACCCCAACGGGTTGAAGATCGTCGAGCAGGATTATCTGACGGGACGTTTGACCGCCACGACCGATTATCTATTTGATTATGGCTGGCAGTTGACGGGTGTTATCCGGCATGAACAAAATCCGTTCGCCAGCGCACCGGCAAGCTGGTCGGCAGAATGGCGCTTATTCTCGCAAACGGTCAATTCGCTGAATCCGAACGTCCGCAGTTTGATCGCGCCGGTAGAAGCCTTCCCCGACCCCGGCATTGTGTGGAGTGATACCTATACCAACGGTCGCCCGACGCAGGTTACAGCACAGCGTACTAATCCGCTGACGGGGAAACCGGATATTGACCCTAACTTGAAGACCACCTTCGACTTCCTCGGTCGCCCGAATGAAGTGACACAAACCGTCAATGGGCAGACGCAAAGCACACTGGTGACCTATTGTGCTGCGATCAGCGGTAGGACCCTTGAACTGCGGGCGAAACCGGGTGCGCCAGCAGTTGCCTGCGACAGACCGGCTGATGCCGCGCTGGAGCTGACCTATGACGGGCAGCAGCGATTGATCGCCACACGCGATGACAGCGCCAGCCGCGCCATCAGCTACAGCCCTGATACTGTGAATGGCGGTACGCAGGTTGATATAACGGCGACCAACGCAGCGGGTGACACAACCTACACATGGACACTGGTTTATGATGCGGCAGCACACTTAACGACGTGGGTAGATGAACACAACATCACACACAGCTACACATACGATACTTTGGGGCGATTGTCGGCGGTAACAGTCGCTAATCAACCGGAAGCCTCGTTCGTATTCACGTATAATCTGGCTGATCTGCTGACGCGACAGGTGGACGGAACCGGACGTGGATATGCTTACAGCTACGATGCGGCGGGACATCTGGTTCTCCAGCAGAACGTCCTAACAAAAGATTCGGTCAGCTATACGTATGATACACGCGGGCAACTGAGCAGCCAGATTTCACCGCTGGGTAGTGTGACGACTTATGAATATAACGATCCGGTGGATGCGACGCGGCTGACCGCGATTATCACCGCAGCCGGACGCGAGCAATTTAGTTGGAATGATGCCAAAGCCAGCGTGACCTATACTAACCCCGGCGGCAGGCAAACGGTGTATACGTTTGATGGATTGGGCGCGTTGTGGCAAATCAACAGCCCGGAAGGCCGACTGTACCAGCTTATTTATAACGAGGCGGGCAGCCTGACAGGATGGCAGGTGCGTGAGGGTACGAGCAGCCATGTGGTCAAGTTGGATTATGATTTCGCCAAAAATCAGATCACGGTTGGGGCGGAGGGTGTTGATTGGAGTTGGGCGTTTGATTTGACGACAGCCGGAGAACTAGCAGGCGTGACCAATCCAAGCGGGCAAAAACTGGGACTGAGTTACGATCCGCTGGGCAAGCTGGCGGGGATCAATGCCGGCGCTAAACTTCAGTGGAAGCTGCAATACACAGCGGGTACGCCTGAACTGAAAGTGACCGACAGCCAAGGCGTTGACAGCACTTACAGCTTTGATGCGCTTTATAGGCTGGCACAGCAGCAAGGCGAAGCTGACAGCAGTTATGAATATGCGTGGTCGGGCAGTCCGAATGGGTTGGTCAACGCACGACTGACGGACACGGATGGTACGCAGATTTATACATTCTGGCCAGGAGATGAACGGCAGCCACCGCAAATCATCGTGCGGACAGCGGGACAGCGCTTGATCTATACCTATAACACGGAAGGACTGTTGGATACCATCAGCCGTGAAGTGTGTCTGGTGGAGCCATTCGCGGATCTAAAAGGCGCGGCACTTGACCAGATCAACCAGCTTTCCCCGACCTCCTGTGAAGATGAAACGTCGCCGGATGTGTGGGTGGGCAGCGGAAGATTCCTGTATGACTCATTGGGGCAGCCGATTCGCACGATTGATTCGGAACAGAATTCCGAGTCGTTCACCTATGACGCGGCGGGCAATCTGGTCAGCTACCAGAATCCTGATGGCAAGACTTACAGCTACAGTTATGACGGTCTGAACCGTGTCAGCCGCATCAGCAGTCCGGCGGGGATTGATCTGCTGTTCAGTTATGCGCTGGATTCAATTTCGGGTGTATGCCAAGCACGAAGCCTCGACCGCTTGGATTATGCAGGCTGCGCGGCACAGGACGGCGTGCTGGAAAATTATAGTTATGATGGTCTTGGGCGGCGGCTGAACGAGAGCTTCCCGCTGGTGAATGGTAACGGTCAGGTTAGCCAGTCCTACAGCGCAGCAGGTGGCGGCGCGCCAACCGAGATCGGCGGACAGTCGCTGACTTATACGTTGGATGCGCTGGGACTGCTGAAACGTAACAGCGAACAGGAATTGAGTTACGCGGGTGGTGAAGTCTTTACGGGCATCAACGGTGACAGCGGCTTGAACGTGACCTACGACAAACAAGGACGGCTGGCGACACTTGAAGCGCAGGGACAAAGCCTGAGCATCGAATACGCAGCGGACAGCGGTGGTTATACGATCAAGGACGATAAAAGTGGGGCAGCGCTCACCTTCACGGCTGGCGGTAACGGACTGATCGACTCGATCAATTACACGCCGGGCAATCCCGACGAGGAAAATCCAGTTCTACAAATTCAGTACATCGGGCAAGAGAACAACGGCTTAACTTCATTCAGTTTGTTATGGGGCGATGACTATATCACGGACTTCCGTGCTAACCGGCGCGGCGAAAACATCTACCTGAATCATCAGACGCAGGACTTTGATCTGGGGCTGACGCTGGATACCGTCCACAATTCAAGCGGTTTACTGCAACGGCAGGTCATCACGGGTGGTAACAACAGCGCGGCATATTTCAGCAGCAAGGTGACGGGTGGTTATATCACGGTACTGGGATATGACCAGAACGACCGCTTGCTAACGATGCGCATGAGTGAATCAGAAGGCAACCGTTTGCTGTATCAGGCGACTTATGTTTACAGTAGCTTTGGACAACTGACGCGGGAAACACGCCAATATGAAGACGGTACACAGTCGGTGATCGGCTACCGCTATGATACGAAAGTGCGTAATCTGCTGGTTGGTACGGATGTGAACATCAGCCAAGCAAAACCTGCCGAGCAATCGGCGGTGGGTATGATTGCCCTGCTGTTGCTGGGATCAGGCGGGGCTATCGGGCTGCGGCGCTATGGCGGACGGCGTTTTGCGTCCGGTCTGGCGGTAGTCGGAATCATGCTGGGCGCGGTGGGCTTTATGCCAACCAACCCAACACGGGCGCAGGAAAATGATGTTCCGGTCACACAGGCACGATACAGCTATACGTATGACGGACGCGGCAATCTCGTGTCGGTTACAGCGGAAGGTGGAGACATCTGCGCGGCGTACACGTATGATGCGGCGAATAACCTGACGGGTGTGACGGGAAACGATAAAATCACAACGGCTTATCGTTATGACAGCTACGGGCGGCTGGTAGCGGCAGGGAAAACGTCGCTCATTTATGTAGGGGCAGCACAAACACCGTTGATGGTGGTTGAAGATGGACAGCCGCGCTTCTATGCCCAAACGGCTGATGGCAATCTGTTGTTCCAAGCCAGCGGCGACAGCATTACACCCTTCATCAGCAGCGGTGACCGTCAGGTGCTAGGAACACGGCCTTACGGCACAGCGGAAACACCAGACGATGTGCATCCAGTGTGGTTGTTCGATCCGTTTGGTCGCTATCTGACGCTTTCCGCACCGGGGGCAGTGACCAACCCATGCGAACTGCTGGCTAAAACACCGGATGCCTCCATTCCTAACTTCCTGCCAGCCTTCAATGGCATGTTGTGGGACACGCAGGCTAATCTTTATTTCGGGCAGGGACGGGCTTACTCACCCGCATTGGCACGTTTCTTGCAGCGTGATCCATTAGGGCCAGATGCACAGGGTAATGTTTATGACTTCGCGGCACGGCGCAGTACGCCACCGGTTCGCACAGCAGGCATCCCTTATATGGATGGATTGGCGAAGCTGACATCAGCCAGCGCGGTGCAAACCCAGATTACAGTGCTAGGCGCGGCATCAATCGCCAATCAGTATGCACCTGCTCCACTGGGCAGCTTGAGCGAGGCACTAGCGGCAAACTTGCAGCAGCCACAGCATGACCAGCAAGCCGCCGTAACCGGATTATTGAACCTGCCGACGTGGTTGGCGGATAACTACAACCTGCCCGGCCCGCGTTTTGATCCGCATACCGGCACGCTGCGACTGCTACCGGATAATGCACCGGGTCAAGGCGGATGGGGTGCGGCGGAACAGGCCGATTTGCAAGGTGGCATCTGGGGTAAGGCCGGTTGGCAGCCTACAGCACCGCTTACATCACAACAACAGTTGGCGGGGTTAGTGGCACATACGCAGATCGTACCGCGACCTTTCACTACCTATCTCAACCGCACATGGCAAGCAGCCGACGCGACCCTTGACTCAAGCTGGCAGGCCATTTTGCCAAGTTTATCACTGGCGCAGACACCGGCGGCGGTACTGGATCGGCTGCCACGGGCGCTGCACAACTTCGATCAGGCAGTGGGTGTGCTGTCGCTGACACAATCACTGGATGAACTGGCAGGGATGCGCGGTGTAGATTGGGTTGAACGACTGCTGAACGAAGCCCTGCCGACTGCGCCAACATTACCGCCAGCGAATGCTGCCGCATGGAAAGCGGGATGGTTCGAGGATGCGCTGGTCGGACTGACCAGAGGAGGAGCACCATTACCTGCTTTGCCGAGTTTGCCTGAGTTTACGTTGGGGTTGAATTTGGGCGCACGGTAGGGAAACGAAATTAAAACGGGAGAGCCACAGAGACTTTCCCGTTCGATAATTCAATCTATTGGATCAATGGGCAATTAAGGCGGATTAGCACATCCGCCTTTTTTATTGCAGGTCAGGACAAAGCACGGACATCGGTAATGGCCTGACTGATGAGGCTGCCCCACAGGCGGTACTGGTTGTTTGCCAGATTGGAACGCAGCAGCACACGCGTTTGATCGGCATTGGCAGGCAGCTTGCAGAAGTCGTAGAGGACAGTCACCGGATCGTTACCATCCGCCAGCAGCGGCGCGACAATCGGAACGGCAGCATCATCGGGCACGGAGTCGATGCCGAGCTTTAACCCATCATAGGACTCAATATAATCCACACAATTGAACTGGTTGGCACGGCGACCTGCATCCCGCATCTGTGTGAGCAAATCAAGGGCACTGAAAGGCGGCGCAGTAGGCGTTAATGTGGGTGTCGGTGAAGCAGTTACAGTTGCCGTCGGCGTGGGACTAGGTGTGTAGGTTGGTGTACGGGTAGCCGTCGCGGTTGCAGTTGGCGGTACTTTGGTTGGCGTGCGGGTAGGTGTCGCACTCGGTTTCGGCGTGACAGTTGCCGTAGGCGGTAGTTTAGTGGCAGTGGGTAAGGGCGTTTTTGATGCAGCAACCGTTGGTGTACGGGTAATGGTTGCAGTCACGGTGGCGGTGAATGTGGCACTTGGCGGCACATTGGTGGGTGTGTCAGTACTACTAATCACCAACGCGGCGGTGGTGGCAGTGGGCGGTATGATTGTGGCGGTCGGCGGCACATCGGTGGGTTCATCGGTCGGCGTTGCAGATGGTTCAAGTGTGGCAGTAGGTTGAGCAGGCACATCGGTGGCGGTGGCAGTATTCACATCAACGACAACTGCTACGGGTGTCGCACTGGCAGATTCAGGTGATAATGTGCCAGCCAGTGCCGCGTATAAATCAGTCGCGGTGGGTGTGGGTTCAGACGGACTGTTCAAGCCCGGAATAATCAGCGCCGCACCGACAATCAATGCCAGCAAAAGCAATCCACCAATGGCATAGGGTAGATATGACCGTCCCGCTGGCGGAGTGACATCCAATTCAACCGCTCGCTTGACAGGCGGAATGGGTGGCGCTTTGACACCCTCTTCTTTGCCCGCTTCTTGAGCCGGTCGGTTTCTAAACTGAGAGGGTATCTCCACCTTGACCGTAGCTTCGGGCATCGGTGAAGGTGCAACAACCGGTGGGGGTGGAACAACAGGCTCAGACGGAACAACAGGTTTAGCTTGAGCCGCTGGTGAAGCTGGAACCGCTGGCGGATTAGAAGCCGCCTCGATAAAGGGTTTAAGGTCGCTAAGGGATTGACGTATGGTGCGCTGCATATCCGGCGGCGGGGCGATGGGCGCAGCGGGTTCCTCTACGGCTTTGATGAACGCCTCAGTAAATTTGGCGACGTTCTCGTAACGCATGAGGTGGTTTTTATTCAGCGCCCGCAGTAAAACCTGCCATACGGATTGGGGAATATCAGGCCGATATTCTTGAATGGGCAGCGGTTGTCCTTCTCGATGTGCGAGTTCCCAGTCATAGCGTTTGCGACCACCGGTTCCGGTTGAGCCACCGGTAGAAGGCGATCCGGTAAGGATGTTTTCAAAGGGCGAGTAGCCATCTGAAAGGACTTCGTAGACCAGCAGTGCCAGCGCATATTCATCGCTGCGGGCAATCGCCTCGCCATCCCATTGTTCGGGAGGCATATATTTATGAGTGCCGGGGGCTTCCCAGACTTTGGTTCTTTCTTCGCCATCATCCGGCGGCGCAACCGCTTGTTGGGGTTGTACCCATTTCGCGATGCCAAAATCCAACAGATAAGGTTCTTCTTTATCCATCGCATCGTTGTTAAAGCGGATGTTGTTGGGCTTAATATCGCGATGGACAATGTTCGCGCCGTGAATGCGTTCCAGCGCGGGTGTTATTTTTTGAAGCAACCGGACGGTAAATTGCATGAGTTCGGGTGTAGAAATCGGATTCAAGCGGTGGCGGCGAATGACATCGCTGAGGGAATCGCCAGAGATCCACTTCATAACCAGATATTTGACCGTCATGCCATTGGGGAGCACCTCGCCATTCATTTCGGCTCGAATGGTGCTGGCGACATTGGCAATATTCAGCATATAGCCGAGATCAGCTTCGGCCTTAAAACGCCACAAATATTTATCATCTGTCAGAATCTTGACCGCGACGGTGCGGTTAGAGGCATTATCCTGCGCTTTATAAACGACCGACATATGACTGGAAGCAATAAGCTCCAAAAGGGTATAGTTGCCTTTGGGAAGCGTTGTTCCAGCGAGTTCTTTAAGGCGCTGTTCAAGTTGTGAGTCAGCCATGATGCCCTGTTAGGATTTGGTGATTTGGAATGTCAGTGTAATTTTACCCAAACGAATCTGTGTGCCATCTTCGAGTTCTTTGGGCACATCGGCAGCAGCAAGGATAGCTTCGTTGATGTAAATGGGCTTATCCTGCGGATTGTCAGCAATGTTACGGATGATAAAGATTTCACCCTGTCGACTGATCTCGGCGTGTCTGCGTGAAACCGTCAGGCCATCCGGAAGGTCATTGACGTTGACGGTCAGCGCGGTATCACCTTGCTTGGAACGCCCGATGATGGCAGGCAGTTTGGCAATCGGGAAACTGGTGTTTTCGTCAAATACCAGTACAACATCCTCGTCAATTTTTTGAGTCTTATCGACCCGTTCCAACCGGACGACGGTATCCGGAGTCAAGCTACTGAGCTTCTTGGGGAGCGCCAGCGGTTTCTGGTTGACGACCAGCATGAAGTCGCTCTTTTTACCGGACTCCTGCACCAACTTATTGACGACTTCTTCGCGAAGTTCGCGGACGGTCAATTCTTTGGACAAAAGCACACGGTGGGGTTCACCCTGTGCTTCTATCGTCAGCGGCACATGAGTCCCTGCCAACTTTTGCCGGAGTGTGTTGTAACGGTCTTCCATCGCCATATGCGTAACCCTTGCCTCGCCACATCAGGGCGACGATCAATTCTTTTCCAGAGTAATTTCGTAAGAGCGTGCCGTATTCATCAGCGATTCATCATCAGGGAAGGCACTCGCCAGCACTTCGGCTTCAGTACCCATTTTCTCAGCAATCTTATTGAGCAAAAAGGTGCGCTGTTCAGGTGTCAGCGAAACCGTTTTGTGAGCACCATTGCTTGCCCCGTTGGAGGCTGCTGCGTCATCTGGCCTTTCGACCATTGGCAGCCAAGCAGCGCGTTCCTCGCCGCGATTAATGATGGCTTCTACCCAGGCATCCATATCCTCAATCTTGCGGGTTGGGTCAGCATAAGGGACGGCGACCTGTAGCAGCGATACTTTACCGGGTGTGACGATAAAACCACGCCCGCGCGGAAGCTGCATCTGGCTGAAGCTGCGAGGCACTGACCCGTAGAAAGGCGCACTTTCGGCAGTTTCAGCATCCATCGCGAGACCGTATCGGTTAGCTGCAATCGGACGCAGCAGATCATCGCCGGAAGTCAATCCTTCGCGCATACCGCATACGACGTAATGCAAACCTTGCTTACCGGCGCGACGTGCCATATCGCCCAAGCGTTTGCGCGGATCACCACGATCACCATGCGAAGCCAACTCGTCAATATCGTCGTAGTTATCAATGATGACGAATACTTCACGGTAAGGACGGTCGGCGGCAGGTGTAAAGACAAACTCATTTTCAAGCTGCGTGACCATTTCGTTAAAGGGTCCCGGCTCGGTGATGGCAGGCATCAGCGCGTGTGGCAGTTCGTCGAACTTACGCGTACCGCCGTAATCATGAATACCGCCTTGATAATCTATCAGCACGAAGGCCACATCACGCGGCGAGTATTGATCGGCAAGTGCCAAAATCCATGTATGGAGGGCGGTACTCTTGCCAGAGGACGGCGGGCCAGTGACGATAAAGTGCGGCTTGGCATCCAGCGAAATAATCGACGGGAACAAATCACTATCGGAACGCCCCATGATTATCTGGGCGGCTGCGGCAGCAGTGCCATTTTGACGCGCACGATGTTCCTTTAGGAGTTGTGGCAGTACCGCCCAATTTTCCAAGATTTCGATTTGGGGCGGACGCTGGTAATTCTTTTCCAACGCGGCTTTCTTCAGCACGGCAAGGAAATCAATCAAGCGTTCTGCTTCGGTCTTGGCAGCTTCGTCATCAATGAAGCCTAAGGGCATGGCGATCTGCAATTCCAGTGGTGAACGATCAACACGGCGCAAACCACGACCGGGGATTTCATCTACCGGACGCGCACCACGACCGACGATATTGCTGTACTCGCCATCATCGGAAAGTTTGAGGCTGATGCGTTCGGGGATGAGGTTGAACAACTTGCCCAGCGCATTACTCTGTTCGCCGGAGACTACGAAATAGATGCCGTTGGACAGACCTTCACGCACTAGCGACGTGAAAATTTCAAACTGAGATTCGTAAGAATTACGGAACTCGGCAAAGTTATCAATGACGACCAATACTGCCGGAAGCTTGGCTGGCAAATCCGCGCGCCCCTTGGGTGGGCCTTTGTGATTGTATTCAAGCAAGTTAGCGACATTGGCCTGACTAATATATTCTTTGCGCGAGTCGTTCAGATCTTCCAACATACGGATGAGCCGTTCAACGCGCTCTTTTTCGTGCGACACGATGTATGCGCCGGTGTGCGTCACATCTTCAAAAACCTGTAGGGCGCGGCTGCCAAAGTCCAGAATATAGAGGTTCAGGTCGTCCGGTGAATGGGTCGCCAACAGACTGGTAATAACCGTACGCAGGAAGATGCTCTTACCCCAACCGGACGCGCCAATGACGGTGTAATGACCGATTGTAAAGTCAATCTTTAGCAGGTGCAGCTTGGCGTTACCGGGGTCATCCACAATGCCGATGACGGCACGCATAGCGCGGTTTTCCCAATCCATCGGCTTCCAAGCGGTCAACTGCCCCTCTAACCATTGTGGGATGGCAGGCGCAAGGACGAAGGGTTGATTAGGAGCGAGTTCACCGCGTATATAATCCTGATCTTCATCACGGATGTATTCGACTTCAATGCCCGCCGGATGGTCAAGCGACAGATAGATCGGCAGCGGATTCGGCCACGGTTTGCGCCACGGTGGGTTCGTGCCGTAACGCTCGGTTGCCCAGCGTGCCATACGGCGCACCATGACATCGTAGGTGGGTTCATCCTCTTCTTTGCCGAGGTCTGCTTCCCAGATGATGTCGCGGCCTTCGTAGCGTTCCATCGGGTCGTAGTCATCACGGAGATAGGTTTCGCCGGTATAACCAACCTGAATATTTTCGAGGCTTTCGCTGCCGATCTGCATGTAACCACGCCCCGGAATACTGGGCAGGTAAGCCGCGTCAGGTAAGCGCAAGAGTTCGCTGCTTTCGTCACGGGTTTCGACGCGTAAGCAGATGCGGAACTTGATATTGGCGCGCATCTGATCGGTGACACCGGTGGGACGCTGCGCTGCCAGAATGAGCGATACACCAAGGGCACGACCGAGACGTGTGATACTGTCTAGCTGGGCTTTATACTCGGCGTTGTTAGAGATCATTTCCGCAAATTCGTCAATGATGATGAATAAATGCGGATAATTATCCTGTCGGGTGAGGTGCAGACCCGCCCGCTTGTAGCGAACGATGTCTTTCATGTCGGTGTCCTGATTAACCTGCTGGCGACGATTCAGTTCAGCGATGATCGCCGCGAACATACGGGCAACCGCATTGCCGCGCAGATTGGTCACAAAATCAACAACATGCGGCAGTTCTTTGAAGGGTTCAAAGGCCGCACCACCCTTAAAGTCCACCAGTACAAAGCTGACCATCGTCGGGTCATATTTGATCGCCAGACTCAAAATCATGGTCATCAAGAGTTCGGATTTACCGGAACCGGTACTTCCGGCGATCATGCCGTGAACACCGTCAGCATCCGCAAAGAAGTGCAGGTAACGCGGTTCTTGCCCTGCCAACATACCCAGCGGCATCTTCGGCCATTCGGCACGTTTGGGGTCGGTACTTTCACGCCAACGATCGGGAATATTGAGACCTGTAATCGAGGTTGTATCAAACAAGGGCATCAGGCCGACACTGCGGGGCATATCCGCGCCATAGCTGCGGCGAACATCCCATTCTGCCACGGCCTTGCTAAATTGCTTAAGTTTGCTCATGTCGACAAACGTATCGGAATCACCAACGTAACGGGTGCTGTTCAAGCCGATTTCGGCATACAGGAACTTTAGTTGACCACCAGCATCGCGCTTAAGCTCGATAACACTCTGGCAGCCGCTTGGGATTTTGTGGCGCTGCGGTACGAGGAAGATGATCGCGCCACCCAAATCCATACCTTGACCAATGAGGAGGGAAGTCGCTGCTTCGCTTTCGAGGTCATCCAGCCATGATTCTTTAAGCGGGTTGTTTTCGTCGCTCAGTCCGGGGCGGGCATCAAGCATGTCCACCACGGTTAGCATGAATGGCAGGGTGATTTCGGTGCGGTCATTTTCATCTTTATCGCGCAGACGACGCGCACGGCGATCCAGCTCAACCCAAACTTTTTCTTTCCAGAAGCGCGGCACACCAGCCACCTCGCGCTTACGATTCTTGCCGAATTGGGATTGGACTTCTTTGCGGGGATCGACTTCTTCGTCAAGCTGTTGGGCGGAAAGGCTGAAGTCTTCCAGCCGCATGAGCAGCATCCCGCGTTGAACATGGCGATTAGCATCAATCAGGGGCGGGTTATCGCCCGGTTCGGACATGATGCGACCAAACTCTTGTACACGTCCAGCAATCGGACTCACAACATCAACAATGCGCCCATCCGAATCGGCACGGATGCGGGCAACGACTTTACCGGCATCAAAAGTCTTGCCGACAGGTACGGTGATCTCGGTTATCGTGCCATCTACCGGAGCCGTAATCCGTTCACGATCTTCAAAGTAGAGTCGATACTGCCCCTTGGCAGGATTAATCTGGCTGTGCGGCAGGGTGTACAACCATGCCCAATTGTTGGCGGCGGCATTCATGCCGACGACAGAAATTTGCAGATCGGTAGGGGAATGGAAAGCGGCATAATGTGCCAGCAAGCTATAAATAAATTCGTATGCATCTTTGGGTTCGCCAGCGATACCGAGGGTATGCCGAACGACTTCTTTAGGCGCTTTAACCGTCTTTTCGTTGGGAGCGCCTTCCTTCGACTTTTTCTCTTCCCGTTCACGCGCGGGTTGATACAGCCGAATGGTGATGGGTACATCCGACACATAATGCGAATCGGCAGCCAGGCGTTCTACATCTGATCGCAGCGGATTCTCATCATTTTCACTGCGTTGGGCAATTTTATATTCAACGGTTGTGGGGCGCACACCACGACCCAAACGGGTAACGGCAAAATCGGTATCGTTGCTGCGGCGTTCCCACAAGCGCGCCCCACCCCGATTATCATGACTGTCGCCTCTCATGTTCAGGACGACACCCGGTTCAGGATAGTTATATTCGTAGAAAGTACGCTGGCGAACATGGCTGGCAACCATCTCGCGGCGCATTTCCACCAGACGACGGGCATAGGATTCGCGCTTTTCGCGGCGGCGTGCCAGAACGGTCAGCCCTGTATAAAGCTGGATACCCGTCGAAATAACCACAGTCAGCGCCATCGGTATCATGAAAGCAAGATTGCTGCCTTGTCCTGAAGTGCTGACAAGCAGATAACCAATAATGGTTACGATAGGCACTAAAGATTGCCAAAGCGGCTGTGCATTATCATCCTCTTTTGGGGGAGGAGGAATATCAATTACACCCTGAGGGAGTTCGGGTTGAATACGGGGAGGACGGTCAACATAATGGGGCGAATTTGGCATGGCGTTTCCCCTTCAGCCACGGTTCAAAACAACACTATATGGCTAACATTTTTACACGAAAAATAACTTAAGCGAGTTGCTTGATTCATTCTCATTGTGGCATAATTGGAAAAGTGTGTCAAATTACTCTTTCAGGGAATGAGGTAGGTTATGCGTCATATTTGCAGCCACTGTCGGTTGACCTCGCCTGATGGTAATTTATGGTGTCAGGAAGTTGACTGTCCAGCCGGGTCGCTGCCCCTATTATTTAAATATGGCGATTACCTCGGCAACCTCAAAATTCTGGAATTAATGCGTGTCCTGCGTACCGCCACGATCTATAAAGTGGAGCGCGGTATTGATAAAGAACGCCAATTCCTGATCCTCAAAGTTGCCAACCCCGGCACAGAAAATGAAGCCTATTTACGCAATGAAGCCGAGGCGCTGCGCACCATCACCATGTCTAACCGTGACCAGCACAGCGCTCTGCCGACGTGGCAGCCGCATGGCGCGGTCAACGGGCAGGATGCATATGGCATTGCGACCTATGGCGAACAAACCCGTTACTTTTTCTTGATGGATTACATTGAAGGCGAGTTCCTGACCGACTCACTGCTGGATAACCCGCAGCCGTGGCATGAGGATGTCGGCTGGTTCATGCTGACGCTTTCGGAAGCCGTTATCCGCGTGGAAAAAATTACCGAGCGTTTACATTTGAATGTCAATCCTGATGTGGTTCTGGTTCGGCGCAACAATGCAGGTGTACCACAGCCCGTTTTGCTGGATATGGGATTACTGTTCCCCAATGGCAAGATGCTGCCGGCAACCGAAGCCCAAGCCCTGCAACATCATCTGATGGCGGCCTATACGCCGTCCGAACTTATTCATGGCGGTACATTAACGCCCACCGCCGATGTTTATACACTTGGCCTTATCCTGTACGAAATGCTGGCGGGAAAACCGGCGTTCCCTTATACCCTGCGGCGCACCGAGGATATATACGAGGAAATCAAACAGGTTAGCCCGGTACTGAAACGTGCTGATTTGCCTGTATCGCCGCGCAGAGGGCGCAAAGGGGCACGTGGCAGCGCCGAGGGCATAGACAGCCTGTTGGACATCGTGCAGCGTGCTGTACGCCACGACCATCCCAAACGATATACCAACGTGGCAGAGTTCCGGCAAGCGCTGTTGAACCTGTACGGGGAAGTGGTCAACAAAAAACGTTTCGACATGGATCAGTTCTTCAAAGATGTTCGAAAAGTGGTCGTGTACTCATCCATTGGTTTGCTGGTGCTGTTTATACTGACGATCTTACTCAACGCCGTCACCCGTTAAGCGCACTTATCATACAACTGCGCGATTTATATCCCAATAAAAAACACCCGCATCACTGTGGGTGTTTTTATTTACAGTCAAATGTTACAGCTAATAATTAGCCGGAACGCTGTGCCTTTTCCCAATCGGCTGCCGAAAGAATCGCGTCTTGCGACAATTCAGCGGTCATCTTGGCAAGCTGGTCAACACGTGGCTTGATGATAGACAAGTAACGCTCGACAGCCAGACCACCGACCAAGCCGATGAAAGCGGTCGTCTTGAGGATGGTCATCTGGACTTCCAGAATAGTGCTGACGGTCTTCAAAACACCTGAAATTGATTGGAGGGTGTTACCCATTGCCCGCACCTTGGCGGGCTCCATATGACGTTCGTTTGCCATTGTGGTTTATATTCCTTTAGTCGTACTTAGATCTTGGCGTATTCGCTGGCGAGATCGCTGACGATTTGGTTAACTTTCTTATCGGCGTTATCAATAAGATCCATCGCCTTCTGCAAACCGCTGTTGGTATGTGTGACGATACCGATGATACCTTCAGCCTGCGGAACAGCCATCTTCAAAATCTTTTCTTTGAACTGATCCGCATCTTCACCACGCCAAACGTCATCAAAGCCAGATGTCACCATCTTGGTCATTTCGCCCAGAACTTCGTTCTGAACGCGGTTGACCTGTTTGGTAATTTCTGACATTACCGCTTCGACAACCTTCTTTACTAGTTTTAGGACGGCATCTAACAATCCCATGTCATTTATTCCTTTTCAACAATTCAGCATTAGCGAAGTTGGCTGGCGGCCTTGAGCAATTGCTCAAGCTCGACCTCGGCAAAACGTGCCTTCTCTTCGAGTTTCTGAGCGATGTCTTCAATCTTGGAATTCAGAGAACTCTTGATGACGGTCTGGAACTGGGTTCCACCTTCACCGATCAACGCACCTTGCTGAATCATGTTGGAAACATTCGCCATTTGACGGGCAGTTTCGCGTAATTCTTTGGCGCAGCGACGAATATGAACAATCGCCTCACGCATTTCATTTTCTTTGAACTGAATTTTTGCGGTCACAGTGACGACTCCTCGGAATAATTATTGGTTAGGCAGAGCATTACAGGCTTCGTCAGTGGCGCTCTTAAAGGTCTGTGGAATATCGCCGGTGCAATGATTAGCCGAATGTTCGAGCGCGTTGGACAGCCGCTGAATACGCGGGCAAATGTCATTGTCCATTTCACGATAAAACTGATTGGCAGCATCAGCAATCCAACCACCGCGCTTCAAAATTGCGAGTTGACCGTTAACGTCATTTAGCAATTTCTTAACGTGGGCGGCTTCATGGCTGAAGGCCTGTGCGACTTTCTGCATACCTTGAAAATCAATCGAAACAGTATCGCTCATCTGTATTTTCCCTTTTGTGTACTAGGTGACACTTATCTCATTCTAAGGTGGAAAAAAACTTTTTGTCAAGCAAGGCAAGAGTATTATTGACAAGCCCATACAATTGTTTAACGTAATATCCATCTGCCCTGATGCGTCTGAATAAGTCTTATTTCGATAGAGCAAAACAGAATAAAATAATCTCCAATTAAGGAGCCCTTTTTATATTAAATATGAGATTTATCCAAAGGGCAAGTTATCGCTCACCCTTTGCAAACAACATGGAAATCAAGGAGTCGGAATTAATGTATTGGTTTCTATAGGCACAGGTGTAGCAACAGTGGGTACAGCGGTTGGTTCTACCGGGAAAACGTTGCGTACCGGCACATTCGCCAAATTACCTTGAACCTCCAGATCTTTGACACCTGAATAGACCCAGCCTGCTAAGGATTGAGGATTCTCTGGATCAACGTAATACCAGAGCTGCTTGCGGTAAATCACCTGCCCCAGAATTACGGCGCGTTCGCCATCTTTGAGGCCAAGACCAACCCGTTCGTAACCCTGCCCCGGTCCTTTGCGGATGATGACCCCGGATGGAAGATGCGCCACAACGAAGGCCTGCGCCGCCGGAGCGAGCGCGGCCCATCCGGCTTTCTTGGTGACTCCTTCGACATCACCTTCAATAATAATGTAAGAGTAAATCAAATTATCGACAGGTTCGGCAAAATTACTCATAATCTTCACAACAGTGCCTATCGGCAGATCAATACCGCTGGCATCGGCTGGCAGACTAAATTGAGTGCTGTCGGTCGATGGATAAAAGGTGATCGGCTGCGACAGGGTAATCTCGTCATTTAGCCGGGGAACATATAATGTCGGCACTGCTGATGGCGTGATGCGTGCGAAAGCTGTACCTGTACCCTCCACTTGCTGCGGATTAAGCGTGGCAGTCGGCGTAAAGGTATCGGTTGGTGTAGCGGTTGCGGTAGCTGTATAAGTGGCAGTCGCCGTTGCGGTGGGCGTGTTGGTGGCAGTCGCCGTTGCGGTGGGCGTGTTGGTGCGCGTAAGGGTTGGTGTGATTGTGAACGTAGGCGACGGCGTATAAGTAATCAAGGTTGGGTTGACGGTTGTGGTTGGCATGACCGTCGCAGTAGGCGGCATCGGCGTACGGCTAGGTAACTGTGTCGGGCGCACGGTTGGCGTAAGGGTATCCGTCGGAATCGGGCTTGGCTCAAGTGTCGCTGTGTCAGTTGGCAGCAGCAGGGCAACAGCCGTTGGCTCATCGGTGGGTATTTTAGTTGCGGAAGGAACCGCCGTCGCACTGGGCTTCAGCGTCGGTGTCAGCGATGGCTTGGGCGATGGACTAATGGTTGCCGTTAAAGTAGCAGTTGCACTAGGCAATGGCGTTTTGGTTACAGCCGCCGTTTCGGTGGCAACACTGGCTACAACAGCCGTTGCCGCAACCACCGAGGTACGTGTGGCCGCAGGTTCGGGACTATCAGTCGCAAGAACAGTTTTGCTTGGCGCAATAGTCGCGGTACTCGCTGCCACCACGGAAGATACCGTAGGTGTGACAGCACTATTGGCAGATTGTTGCAGAAACAACGCCCCAACAATAATCACCGCGATAACCGCCGCACCACCCAACAACAGCGGCATCATACCGCGCCCGTTCGGAGCAGGAGGCTTCGGAATACCGGAAATGGACGTTGCCATCTCGCCAATCGGTTCGGCAGCGGCAGCCGGTCTAGCACCTGCAACAGGTGGTGTTAAGTGGATGAGAATCACACTGAGGTTATCGGGCGCACCGCGTTCGTACACCAATTTGACGATGCGCTCGGAAGCCTGTTCTAGCGGCTGTCCGTTAATATTTTCTAACAATTCCTCATCAGGAATCTTCGACCAAACGCCATCCGAACACAGGACATAGATATCGCCCGGTTGGGTTTTCAGACGGTAAAAATTCGGTTCCAGCAAATTGGGCTGACCGATGTAGGCGGCAATCTTGGTCACACGGCGCGGTTTGAACTCGTCTTTGAGAACACCGGGTTCTGGCAAACTGACCTGATCTTCTGAAATCAGTTCAATGTCGCCCCCGCGAATCCGATAAAGGCGGCTGTCACCGACGTTAAAGCCTATTGCCTCGCCATTGGGGGCTAAAGCCATCCCGACGATCGTCGTGCCGATATTATCAACACCTTCAGCATGCGCTTTCTGGCGCACCGAGATATTGGTGTCTTGCAGCGCATCCCCCACACGGAGCAGCATATCGGTCTCGTCGGCTTCCGCATAGTAGTGGGCAAAGACAGACTCGATGGCTGTACGGCTGGCGACCTCACCTTTGGGTAGGTTACCACCGACTCCATCCGCAACAACAAACAAGGCATGTAGACTGGGCTGTCCGGCTTGTGGCAGACGTACCCCAATCGAGTCTTGGTTGACGTTACGCTTGAGGCCAATCTCTGACCGCTGCACAACCTGTACTTGCTGCGTGATGTTCTGGTTCATAGTTTTCGATTGATGAAGAAATCCATCTTAGTTATAGACTAAAGCATTGAATGGGGCAAATTGCATAACATCGGGGGGAGACAATCGCCTCCCCTTGCATCGTTTGGACTTATACCTGCGTCGGCTCGTCTTCATAGACAGTCGGTGCGGCAGGTGGCAGTGAATACTGGAAGCGCATCATGACGGCGTTTTCATCTTTCGCCAACCGGACCTCGTAGACTTTGCCGGCTTCGAGGCGCTGTGCGACATTAGCCGCTAATGGCTGCTCATTCAGGAATGTGCCGTTGCCACTACCCATATCCTCAATCGTGAAGCACCGTTCGGCATTCTGCCACGCAAAGCGCGTATGTTCGCGGGAAATACCCAGCCGTTCGATTGGCAGTGTGTTGGTTCTGCGCCGCCCAATGGTGAATTCCACTTCCACAACGGGGTAAGTTGCTGCATCAATACCATTACCTGCCAATACCTCTAAGGTTGCCTTGACTCCGTTTGGAAGTCCCATCAGGCTGACGTTAGTTTTCTCTTCCGAAAAATCCATCATCGGCGCAGCAGTTGGTGATGGCGGCAGTGGTGGTGGCGCGGCAGCGGCGGCTTGTGGTGGCGGTGCAGCAGCGGTTGGTGGCGCGGGCGGTGGTGAGATCAGACCGGGTGGTGGAACGATACGCTGCGAACTAGACAAGTCCTGGAAGACCTTGTTCTTGTCGGTAAATTCGAATTCGACATTTGCACCCAGACGGATGATTTGTCCGTTTTCCAATGCGCGGCGTTGGGCGGGCTTCAGACGATCACCATTGATAAATGTACCGTTGGTGCTGCCTTCATCGACGATCCAGTACTGCCCATTGGAGAATTGTAGGGTGGCGTGTAAGGCGCTTACACCCAGATCTTTGAGATCGACTTTCACAGGGAAGTCCCCAGTGCCGCCGCGTCCCATTCGATACGGCATTTCATTGCTGGTGAAGTTCCATGTGCGCCCGATTTGATCGTTACTGGACTGCATGAGCTTCAGACTGCCGCCTTTATCGCGGAAGGTCGAATCAATCGGGATTTCAATTTGTGTACCACCTTCGACAGCATCCGAAACAGGTTTGCTGCCTTCCGGGGGAGGTGCTCCACCTTTAGGCTGTGACGGTGGCTTCGGCTTGGTGTAGGTCGGCTCGTAATTAAAGCGGTTGCCACGGCTGCGGCGCAACCAGAAGAATATGAGGACAAATAGCGCGATGACCACTACACCAAAAACGCCTGCCAACAGCGGGCTATCTTTGATGGCTCCACCCATACGGTCAATAATTCCCGGCATAGGTGTCGGTGTGGGCGGGGCTGGTTTCTTGATTTCCTTCACCGCCTGAAAGACGGTCGGCTGATCGTTGACATTGAGTTCAACGATGATGTTGTACTGTCCTTCAGCCAATTCCTGTCCGGTACGGTCATCAATTGCTTTTATTTTCAGCGGGTTTTCAAACGAACCACTTTGTTCCACCCGCCGCACCACAAGTTTGCTAGCATCCTCAATACGCACGGTATAGGAACTAATTTGATCCAGCTTGAAGTTAGCCGTATTCAATTGGATTTCAAATTCTTGGGTGGTCGGGTTAAAGCGAATTTCAGGGATGACTGCCGACAGCGTGGCGGTGGCAGTCGGCGCAATAGTTGGTGTTACGGTTGCGGTTTCGGTCGCGGTTGGTAAGGGAGTGGGCGTAATCGTTTCAGTCGGGAGCGGCGTATTGGTTGGCGTAGGTGTACGCGGAGGCCGTGTTTCCTGACAGAACTCTTGCGAAATAGGCGTTTTCTCGTCGGCTGCCAGCGCCCGAACACAGACGATCCATGTATCAGCCGGAACATCCACTAACGATGTTTGAATGGTTTCAGCGGCCTGTTCGGGTGTAAAGTGCCGCCTACCATAAGGCTGCGGCAGTAAAATACCGGTTGATTTGTCTTTGATGGTGATTTCATAAAAGCCAATGTCGCCTTCACCCTGCCTCGTGATGTCAAAGACCATCGCGTTCTTGGGTAGGTCGAGATTCAGCACCACGCCCAACTCTAATGGGACGAGGGTATTGGTGGCGGTGGGTAGGGGTGTTTCGGTCGGTGTCGGTGTGGCAGTCGGAACGAAACAATCACTCGTCAAGTTTACATTTCCAACCACACCGGATGCATTAGCAGACGGTTGGTTGACCACGACCGTGACCGCGCCGGAATAATTACCGTTGGGCAAACAAACATTGTCAAACGTCGCCTGCTTCTGGCTGGCGAGTGTGTTAATGACCTTCTGGAAAACACCCGCAAGCTCATTGATACCACCGGCGCTTGAAAGACCACCGGTACGATCCGACATGGCCTTTAGGGTGGTGAAATCCGTTTTGGCGTTACCGGTTAAACCGATGGTATAAATCGGTGTATTCTGGTTATCCTGCGCAGATTTAATGACCGTATCTTCAGTAGCCTTGCTGCACGGCTTTTTGCCAAATTGATCTTCATCTACACCATCAGTAAATAGAATAACCGCCCGCCTGCCCGGTGGTGCAAGCCGCAGCGCATCAACCGCAGCCGATGCCGCGTCATAGAGGCAAGTGCCGCCTGTGAATTGATCGTTGGTCATGCCACCGATGGTGTTATTCAGTAAACCTTTGTCGGTCGTAAAACCAGAGATGGGCGGAATCTGATGGGTAAAACGTAAAATTGAAATATTCGTGCCATCCGGCGCACCGTTGATCGCCGCCAGAGCCGCTTCACGCAGCTTCGGGCCGTTGCTCTTCATACTGTTGCTGTTATCCAGCACCAGAACGATATAAAAAGGGGTCGTCGGTTTATCAATTTTTGAAGCGGTGTAAGGCTGCCCGTTCAATACCAATTGGGCAGAGTTTATGACGGGGCTGGGTATGGCGTTATCCTGCCCATCAAACAGGGTGAAGAAGATATTGACGGTCTGACTAGTTTGAGACTCGCTGGCAACTTCAGCATAATTGACCGTCAAGCGTACCTCTGCCTGAGCGACCACACGCATAGCGAACAAAAAACATATCGATAACAAAACTACGCTGAAGATGCGAGGAAAACGACCCGACATATCTGCCCCCTTGAGAGTATTTAAGGGTTATAAACAAAAATTTCACGACAAGGATTTAGTTTTATCTTACTCGAAAAACCAAACTGGTGCGATAACAGAAGCATCGAAGTTACATCACAACTTTGTAAACCAAATAAACAACCTATGGGTCATAGTCAACCTACACAGGTGGTTTGTTGGCAACGTCCAATACCCATTCTCGCTGAGGTACAAGTTTATAGCAAATGAAAGTCCAATTCCCAGCATAGAGATAATGAGAACAGGCACATTCTATGGATTACGAACTGGTTGCCAATGCACCTTTAGGCAAGGTGATTGTGGTCACATGAATTGTATTTCCAGCAGTAGGGTCAACCGGCTTTACGACTTCACCATTAATGAGAATAAGTTGATTATTCGCCAGTTCTGCCGAAGCAGGGTCAACCAATAATAATACTGCCCGTCCCTGATCATTGGTCAAATAACCGGTTCCACTCTTGGTATCGACGGTCGTAAATGTTCCTTTGAGCGTGATCTGTGTACCGACCGCAAACGTATCAGGAAACGCCCCTGTTCCCAAATCGTCGGACGCGGCTGTAACGACAATTACGCTCGGTGTTGGTTGTGCAGTCGTTCCATTATTCTCTGTGGGGGCAGCGGGCGGCGATGGCACCACACTATTATCGGCTGTAGGAATGGGGGCTGATACTGCCACTGTGGCTGGCACATCGGTATCGGCTAAGGTCGGCAGTTGTGCCAACGTAGGCAAAGCCACATCTTCCTGAGGTGTGCCAGAACATGCGCCAAGCATGGCACAGGAGATAATCAAAATAATACCAATGATAGTCAGTGAATGTTTCATATTGTTCTCGCCAATGTGGGAAAAGATACTGGAACGGGTCATAATGCCGATTTCAGTATACAAGAAAAATAGTTTCGAGCCTAATTAGCCCTTATCTTAGGTTGGTGAACAACGACTCTGGCACATTATCTGTAAACCACATATGATAAACACGGTATAATCTCGCCCATCGTCCTCTAATAAATTACACCTGTGATACAAGCAATCCGTTCGTTATCCCCACGTCGAATACTCATCGTTATCCTGCTGGTCAAAATCCTTCTGGGTGTGTTTTATGTCACCCAACAACCCCTCTGGCAGTATCATGAGGCCGATTTCTTGCGGGTGGTACGTTACCTGCGGGATGAAGGCAAGCTGCCGGTACTGGCGGCTGATGCCAATCCCGATACCAATAACACGAGCCAACCCCCACTGTATTACTTCTTGCTGCTGCCATTTGTCACGGCGGTGGATGATAACCAGCCTGCTCCAGCGAGTATTAACCCGACTGCCGTCTGCGAAGGTTACAACACCAACCTGACCAGCCTGCTCACGACGACTGCCGATGACCCGCCGCTATCCGGTACAGTCGCGCTCGGTTATATCCTGCGCCTGTTTAGCCTCGCCACCAGCTTGATTGCCGTAGTCTTCACCTATCTGGCAGGGCGGGTATTGTTCCCGAAAAAGCCCTTTATCGGGCTGCTCGGTGCGGCGTTAATCGCCTTTGAACCCACCTCAATGATCGTCGCCACTCAGATCAACAATGACACCCTGATCCTCGCGCTGGGGGCTGTTCACCTATGGCTGTGTGCGAGGCTCATTCATCAACGCGGTTCATTAAGTGCCAATCTGGTTGGTTTGTTAGTGGTGGCGGTGCTGGCGCTGCTGGCAAAACTGAGTGGATGGCTCATGCTGGGCATTAGTCTGGTGCTGATTGCCGGAGCGCTGCTGCCAATGACCCGCCAACGCGCATCCCGCCGCCAAAAACAAGTTGCCTACAGCATCGTCGGGCTGCTGCTGACAGCGGTAGTCGGAATTGCTATATTCAACTTTGCCCAGTACGGCAGCCTATTGGGACGCTATCGCGGTTTAGAAACGACGATAGAGAAAACGCTGCAAAATTTGCCGCCGCGTCATATCATCCTGATGACCGCCGCGACATTGCAGGATACCTTTACGGATTATCTGAGTCCCCTGCGCCAGTTACAGCCACATACCATTGTGCTGCTGGCCTATATTGCCCTACTCGGATTGTGCGGAGTGGCAGGTCTCTTCGGCATCGGGCAGGCTATCTATCGTCGGGACAAATCACTTTCTACCTCATTCGCCTTGTTAGTCGGCTACGCGCTGTTGATGATTGCTTTGGTGATTTTTCGGGCGCTGTTGAACAACGGTAATCCCGACTTCATCAACACCATGATTATCATTTCGCCAGTGCGTTACTATGCCCCGGCGCTGCCCGCGCTGCTACTGATTTGCGCGGCGGGTTTCGCGGCGTTTATGCCGTCGCGACTGCCTGTTGTCGGGAACCTAGCTGGTATGGTGATCGCTGGATGCTGGTTCGTTATTTCGCTGGCTGGCTTATCCGGTTTGGTGAATATGAGCCAGATGCGAAGTGATGCCATAATGTCGCAGGAGCAATTCGATGCGCTTCAGGGTGTGACATCTATTGATGAGCCCCAAGCCACTGAACTGCCGCAGATTTTGGGCTACCAGATTCAAACGCATCCGGCAGATGGCTTGGTTGATCTCAGCCTATACGTGCGCACCAACCATCCGCTGACTGAAAACTTCGCCTTACAAACAAGTCTATCCAGCGGAGGACAACGCGGTAATTGTACGACGATGCCGGTTCGCGGGTTGTATCCAACCCCGCGTTGGCAGCCCGATAAAATCATCGTTTTGCACACGGAAATCCCCAACTGTATCGTGCGGCGCGACCCACCGATTGAACTCGATTTCCAGTGGTTAACAGCCACCAGTGCTGATGAATTAGCCACGACCATTCCGGCTGGCAGCCGAATCAACGTCGGCACAATCAACGACATGCTTGAAGTTGCTGCCGCTTGCCCTGTCAACAAGGGCGTTATCGGTGGCGGGTTACAACTGCTCAAATACAACACACCGACGACGCTAAACATCCAAACCGATCCCGTTTATTTTGTCCCGTCGGTGAATTGGTTAGTGCGCGATTTGCCTGCGGAAGCGGTCAACCGCATTTATGTGATCACCCAAGCATCCAGCAGCACAACCTACCAATGCAGCGGTGTACCCCGTCAGAATACATACCCGTTCGCACGTTGGTCGTTGGGCGAAACCATCTACTTTGATGAATGTGTCACCATTATCCCGAAGGATGCGCCCAAAGGGGATTACGTGATTAGCGTCGGGGTGCAAGATGTGGAGGGGAAATGGTTGAGCGCCGTCGATAGCAGCGGAACGCCGTTAGCTGACGGCCTCGTGCCGATTGGTACATTACAAGTGGAATAGGCGATTTTCAGTCGTTAAGAATCGGTCGTGGTTTGCTCTGGCTTAACCGCCACGATGCGCGAAAGGTGTGAGTCTTCGGCATAGGTCAAGACCTGCCAATCGGCAAAGTAACCGAGAAGCTCGCCAATCTCTAACAAATAATCGGGATTGAACCCCGGAACCAATTGCAGATATTGTCGGTTGAATGTCTCGTAAAGGATACGTCCACCGGGGCGAATGGTATGCCGCAGTGCGGGAAACAAATCGCGCTTCAGATAACGAAACACCGCAACCAATTCGTATTGATCCGCCGGTAGGTCATATTGATCGAGGTCTACAGGGAGCAAGTTTAGTTCCCTCAACCCACGCTGCGTTGCTTCGGCCTGTGCGCGCAGCAGCGCAATCCGGCTGACATCAACCAGATCAACCAGATACCCTTGTGAAGCCAGCCACAAACCGTTTTGCCCCATGCCACACGCTAAATCGAGCGCACGGTGTTCGGCTTCATCGGAAAAAGGTGGCGTATAGTCAAACAGCATAGGATCAGGCGGCGGATAATCCGTAGTGCTCATCTCACCATAAACTTCGTCCCAGCGCAATCGGTCAGCACCCGACATCAGCTTGCTCCTCCATATACAGGTATGTAGGTCAGTGCATCAGGTACTTTCGCCATCACTTCATCATCGCCCGGATACGAACGGGCGTTAGGGCTGCGACGGCGACGTTCATACAATTGGAAAGCATCGCGTAGGCTGTCGAAATCGGGTTCGCGCCAATCATCAGGCAGTGTCAGGCAATTCATGAGCGCACGGACGCGTGTGCCGCCGGTACTGTTCCAGTCGGGCACATTACCGCCGCTAACCAGCGCACGGGCCGCGTCCGCCTGTCCATCGCCTTTGCTGACCTTTTTCATAAGATCACCGCTCAGTCGAGCAAACATTTTCTGTGCTTGCCCGCTGTTGACGTTCCCTGCCAGCGCTTTTACATCATCAGGAAGTGCGTCAAAAGGTAACCCCGACTGCTGCGCGTCGTCCTGAATAATCTTAGCCGTAGATTCCAGCGCCTGCTGCACATGACCGATGGTTATATCAGGCTGTAAATAAGGGGTCAAAACAGTGGAAATATCAGCAGGTAAACCATCCGCATAAACGCGAATATCGGCTTCCGTGCCATCTAAAGCGGCGTATAAAACGGGTGTCGATTGAGAAAGACTAACAAATTGGGCATCATCGGGCGCACCGACAACTTTGACCCAACCTTCGCTTGTGGGAGCAACGAACAAGCGCACGGAACGCGGATAAGCCTTGCCGGGGATCGGGCCAAACGGGTTGTAAAGTGAATAACCAAGTTCGATTAATGACTGCTGGAGGAGTTGACTAACGCCTTCAGCATCATCAGAATGCAAGTATAGACAATTCCATGTTTTCGACATGGGTTCCTCTGGCAATTTCGTTCGGCGCAGCATAGCACACAATGCTGCCAAAGTCCATAAAACCCAGCTCGCGGGCCATGCGCCGTTCACTCTCTTCTTCGCCCGGTGCAAACACCAGTTTTGCACCAGATTCCAGCGCACACTTAATGGCTGCCGTTTGCAAAATCTGAATCATCGCCGGGGTACGCATTTCCTTTAATAGTGCCAGCGCCGAAATGTGAGCAGTTTCTTTGTGCAAGCTAACACGTGCCACACCTACCGGGAAACCGTCACGATATAAGATGTAATCAATCTGCTTACCTTGCCAGATGGCTTCCATATCTTTGCCGACATACAACGGTTCTACACCCAGCGACAAGACTTCATAATGACCGTTACGCCATACATACCACCACTGGCTGCTGCTGTCTTGATCTTTTACCTGCCGAACCGTGATATTGTCGGGCAACGGACGCTCGACCAGCGGCGGTGTCGAACGACCTGCGATACCACCCGGTTTATAGACCATAATCAGGGTTTCGCGTTCCAGCTCCAAGCCCAATTCGCGTAGGGTACGCGCAAAAGCAGGCGGAAATAGACCTTCGATATATTCAACGCGCGGTAAACGGTCATTCTGGGTCAGGTGAGCAATACCCTGTTGTAAATAAGTGCTTGAAACCCAAGCCGTATTTTTACGCGGCGTAATATAATTTAAGTTAGGGGTATTGGTAGACGGGTGATGGAAAACATCCACCATACCAACTGACTCTCGGAGCGCTCCCAATTTGACGTGCATCTCACCTAGATGGTCTTGGATTTGACGAAGAATGTGTTTCGACTCCCGTTCATTGGCCTTTGGCTCTGTCTCCATTACCACTCTCCTATTAAACCATGATGAGATTTGGTTAAGTATTATGATTATAGCTTAATAAAACTAAAAAATTAGTCATATTATCGTAAAATTCTGTGAAAAATTCCCTAAGAGATTACGTTTTAGACTAGGAACGCAACAACTTACGCCGAAAAACACACTATTGGATTTAATAAACGCAATAGTGTGCCAAAACTAAGTTCAAGGTTAAGAGAGCATACTCTCTGATTATGCGTCTATGATATTTAACACATACTCACCCAACTCGCAAAAAGTTGGATGAGTATATATTTCATGTTGGATTTATGAGCAGGTTAAGGGCAGACCACCAGCCGCTAAGACCGTAACAAACGAGAAAGATACCGCTGCCAACCGATACTATATATAAAATACGGGGGCTAATCATGCGCCGGATGGAACTGAGCACCGCCGACACACCCAATGCCCATGTTTGTGTACCCACCAGCATCGCTATTATAGCCAACAGCCCGACACTTTCTTTTGCAGGCCATTCCGGTCGCCACAACGTTGCAAAGAAATTACCTGCCAGCGCGATCCAACTAATAATGGTCAAAGGGTTAAACAGTGTAATCAGCAATCCGTCGCGCATGACATCCAAACGCCTGTTGGACTTAACCTCGCCTGCTGTCATACTCAGGTCAATTCGTGTGCGCATAGCCCCGATACCCAACCAGATTAGCCAAGCCCCACCTAATATCCACAGAACCAGTTTGAATAACAGACTATCCTTGAACAACGTGGATAAACCAAAGTAAACCAACACCGCGTACAACGCATCCGCCGAAACGACACCTAAATAAAAGTTGAAAGCACTCCAAAAACCGCGTGTGATGGCGCGTTGACTGCCAGCAATAATGACCGCACCGGGCGGAATAGCGACCGCGATACCAATCACAAATGCAGCAGCAAGCATAGCAAACATAATCAATCCCTCCGGGCACATGCCCTATAAAATAAAAAACCCGATGTTCCTTGATTTGTGGAACACCGGGTTGGTCAACCGAACAGATAAGACGTTGGCTTTACGCAGTCAAACGCCACCTACCTGTGTTATATCCAACACCGGTAATGGTTTGTTGCTGGCGAACGTCACGTAACATAAGAGAATAAATCATGATGTGGCAAAGTATAGCAAGTGAATAAAATTTTGCACAGATGCAAATTGGGTGTCTATTTGAATCAGACCTATAATGAACCCAACCTTTCACCCTAAGGAACATACGATGAATAACATCACATTTGAACGCGCTGCAGCTGCCGATGCCGGGGCACTGGTCAAAGTCGAAATTGCCTCGTTCAATGACGAGTCACGCATATATGCCGGAATCGACATTGGCGGGCCACCCGGATACGATTCAGTTGTGGTCATGCTGCAAAAAATTCAGGAGGCTGATGCCTATAAAATTGTCCATGATGGGCAGATTATCGGCGGCATCGTGGTTTATAACGAGGGTCAAGGTCATTTACATTTAGACCTGATCTTCGTGGCTACCGGATATCACAATCGCGGTATCGGAACACAAGCCATGCAGTTCCTCGATCAAGCTTATACTGCCAAGAAGTGGACACTTGATACACCGGGATATGCGGTTCGCAACCAGCATTTTTACGAAAAATTCGGCTACATAAAAGTAGGTGAAGAACAACTTGATGGCTTTACACTGATCGCTTACGAAAAGAACCTTTAAGTACAACCTATGACAAACAAACCCTTATTCATCAACCTGATAACCTGTGGTCAATATGCCCATCTTCATTGAATCATTCCTTTATGAACTGCGCCACCGCTTCCTATTACGCTGGGTGCTTGCCAACGTTATCGGTTGGACGGTCGGGTTGTATGTGGGTGTGTTAAACCCGGTCTGCTTCGCCGGCACGGGAATCATCGCTGGACTGCTGTTAGGATCAGCGCAGTGGTGGGCGCTGCACAGTGAATCCTCTAATAGTAATAGCTCACTTCACGAAATGGCTCGATCCCCACGTCATTGGATTGGGGCCACATTTGTGGGTGCAGCCGTAGGATTAATTCCGGCGGCAGTCATCGGCGCATTGTTATTCATATTCGGCAGCGGGTTGGCTGCCCTGATGGCTGGTGGAATGCTCGGCGCGGCGGTTGGGTTGGGTCAGTGGATGCTTTTGAAACGCATCAGCCGACGAGCCGTATTGTGGTTAGCCGTCAATGCGTTTGGGGGCGCAGCCTGTGGTTTGCTATCCCTTAGTCCCATTATACGCGGTCTACCACTAGGCTTGTTGGCAGGTGCGGCGCTGTTTGGCTACCTTACCGGACGTGTGCTGGAAGTTATGATGCGAGAAACCAGCCCATAAAAAACCGCCAGCAACAATGCCAGCGGTTATGGGTGCTTAAGAGAAGTGGCTATCAGCCGACGGTCAGCGTAAATTTGCTGCTGATGTCGTCATGTTGCAGATCATAGTCATCACCACCGACGGAAACCAGTGTCAGGTAGTTCTTTTCGGTCGTCATACCGACCGTCCATGTGATGCCATCAATCGCGGTAGCCGAGGCATAAAGACTAGCACTTGTCGTGCTATCCAGCACCACAATCCGGAAACGTAAATAATAATCACCGGCGGTCTGGATATAGGAAACACTGACATCTTCACTTGCCGGTAGCGCATAGTACACATCGGCGGTTTTGTTCGTCACCAAGCCCTTGATACTATCGCCCGATTCCAAAAGGCGTACCGATGTTGGACGCAGTTGATACTCGCCGGTTGTTTTTGAATATTTATTGCGGGTAGCAATAACGGTATAGTCCCCATCAACTGTCGCGATAAATCCGGCAACGGTATTATTTGCACCGGTATCTTCGGTCGTGTTGACGACCTCAGCACCATTCGGGTCGTTCACGATAATCGCTGTTGAATAGAGTTCACTGTCTTTACTGCGTCGCATATCCAGCACCACAATATCACCCGAAGCAACCGTCAAGCTATAAGTGACATCGGTTACTTTTTCGGTGATTTCACCCTCAATGAGATCGCCATAAGCAATTGAGGTCGTGTCCTGTGCGTGAACAGCCGTGGCTGCAAACACCATCAAAAATATAAAACTCGCCAGAACTATAAAACGTCTATACATCTACAAACATCCTCCTAAAATGGGTACGGGTCAACAGAACTGTTAGGTCATCAACAATGAAGATCTAAACAGTCTGTACCCATATCCTACAATGAAGATGTTTATGAGGAAAATAAAGGAGTCACTAACCTGTATATCGTACGCGCCAGATGTGCCCATAAATAAAATCAGCAATGACCAATGAACCATCGGGGGCAACGGTCACATCAACCGGACGAATAAGGCCGGTAACGAATGGCTCTGGCACATAACCTTCCTGCCCCAATTGGGGATCATATGGATCTATCCGTACGATGCGTTGGGCATCCTTTGTGCCATTCCACAGCGCCACGAACAGGCTGCCAAACAAATTGGACGGGAATTGATTTCCGGTGTAAGCCACAATCCCACGCGGCAGGCTGAAATCGGGCAGGGTCAGTAAATCCGGTGTAATTGTCAATTTAGACGGTGACAATGGGCAGTCTTCGCAGCCACGATTGCGCCAATAAGGCCAGCCATAATGTGCGCCTGTTTCTACTTTTAGCACACGATCACCCGGGCCAGTCACCAAGCCGCTGTCGGTGGCATACAGTTGTCCGTCCACATCAAAGGTCAGGTCATAAGGATTGCGCAATCCGCTGGCATAAACCTCAACTGCGCCCGTATGGGGCTGAATTCGTACAATCGCGGCCTCGTTCGGCAGGATGTCGGCAGATGGTTTGGTTTTTGGCGTTGCAGACTCGGCATGATCGGTGAGTGCCCCGATACCCATATACAGGTAGCCATCCGGCCCAAAGGTTAAACCGTCGGGCTGGTTATCAATCAACGAGAAACAGCAGGGTAAATCGCTGATGATCGGCTGAGGTTCGCCGCCACCCGCCGGAATGCGATACAGCATACCGCCTTTATCCACCTCCATGCGGGCCGAGACATACAGCACATCCGTCCCCGGTTGGAAGGCCAAGCCCAGCGGCGATACCATCGTCCCGCTGTAACGCTCAGCGTTGCCAGAAGCATCCATCCGGTAAACCGCGCCGCTGCGTGTGCCATCTTCTAATACCGTCGCGTACAGTTGACCATCTGGCCCATACGTGATCTGCATCGGCTGACCGGGCAGCTTGCCCACATACTCCAATGTATATTTTGCCGGAACCCGAATCCGGTCCATCCACCCCGCGAGATCATCCTCACAGGGGAAATCTTCGCAGCTCCAACCCTGCGCCAGTTGGAATACAGCCGGCGCATTCACATAGGCCGCTACACCATCGTTAGCTGCTGGCGTTAACGTCCACAAGGGTTGAGTCGGCACAGGGGATGGCGTGAGTGTTGGTGAAGGGGTCAATGTGGGCGTAGCAGTTGGGCTGGGTGTAATGGTTGGCGTTAAAGTTAGTGTAGGTGTTGCCGTGAGGGTCGGTGTCAACGATGGCGTAACAGTCGGGGTGGCGGTATATACTGGCGCATTCGCCGCCTCAGTCGGTGGGATAGTTGCCTGAAATGCCTGCTGCGTACCCTGCGCTGCCCCACAAGCCGTCAACAAACCGAGGCACAACATAAGCACGCAAAGATGGAATAATTTAATGGGAAATTTGAAGTTCACAGTTGGCAAATTGAGATATGGTTTTAGTAGACAAAAGTCTGAGGATTATACATGCGCCCTATGAATGGGGATAGACTGGCGCAGGGTGAACACAGGGTAACCGACTCTCACAACCTGACTGTGTCATCCAATTCGCTGTTTACTCCGACCGCATCTGCTCCAAAGCACCGAAATGAACCTGCCCTTCAACTGCCTTGCGGACAGCCGCCGCCTCGCGCCGATCTTTAACGACCTTGGCGGGAACACCAACCGCTACACTGTATGGCGGCAGGCTCTTATTAACCACCGCACCCGCGCCGACGATACTCCCCTTACCGATGGTCACACCATCCACAACAACCGCGTTTGAAGCCAACCACACATCGTCTTCAATGGTGATGCCTTCAGCGGTGATGCCCTGATCTTTGATATATTTATCCGGATCAGTATAGACATGGTTCACGGCTGCGATCTGCACCTGTGTTCCCGTATACACACCGTCACCGATATGCACACCGCCCTGCCCACGAATACAAGTATATTCGCCAAAGAAGCAGTTCTTACCGACCCAGATGCCCGCCTGTGGCAGACTACGATAATTAAAAACGTGGAAAACTGTACCATGCATCAGGTTCGTACCCGCGCCAATCGTGATACCACCCGGCAGCGCGTTCAGGTAAACTTGACTATCAATATAAACATTTTTCCCCAGCCGGATGTTGGCAGGTGACAGCAGACGAACATGATGTTCGATCAGCGGCAGCCCTTCACTCTTGAGGATGGCTTTGTACAGGATGCCACGTAAGCCTACCCCTACCAAGCTGGGTATCCCGCTGACTAATCCCATCAAAGCCTGCTCTACGACATAACGCGGCAGGCTGGTTGATTGACTTTTAAGATAGTAATTTAGTTCCTGAACAATACCCATAATTTATACTCACAACTGATCATTACCTGAATCGTATAGGGACACCTGAGCGTCCCTATAGCTTATCATCAACTGCAATTACTGAACTTACAATACCCATGCCTCTTGCGAACGCAGCCCCATGTGGAAAGCACCCTTCAAGCGGTCAGTTGTATTGACCGGCCTGCCTGCCAGATGCTCTTTGATGATGAAGGCAGCATCCGCCACATCACATGCCGCGCTCAAATCAACGCCGAACTTGTCCCAGCTTGCAGCGACATTCCAGCGTCCACGTCCGGTCATCAACAGGATAGCATGTGCGCCTGCCTCACGACCGGCAGCAATATCCGTCCAAGCATCCCCGACCATAAAACTCTGATTAAGATCAATGTTGTGTTCTGCGGCGGCCTGAAGCAGCATACCGGGTTTTGGTTTGCGGCAGTTGCATTCTTCATTCGGCGCATGTGGGCAATAATAGACTTTAGTGACCTTACCCCCCTCGTCACTAATCGCCTTTAACATGCGGTTATGAATTTCATTCAGGGCATCTACCGACATCAATCCGCGATTGACTGCCGCCTGATTGGTAACGACGAAAATAGGTAATTCGGTTTCGGTTAGTTCGCGAATTGTACGCAATGCATTCGGAATAAAATTGAATTCTTCCCAGTTTTTGACATGATCGGCGCTGTTCTCATTGATCACGCCGTCCCGATCCAGAAAAATTGCACCTGTTTTATTGCTCATGATCCCCCCGTGCTACCCTAAATCGCTTCGCACGATTGTTTTGTTTTATGAGATCAGTCAAATAAAGAAATTAGTGACTGCCGTTGCTTGAAACCAACTCTGCTGCTCCCTGATTGATTGCCAATAAACGTTCGCAAATCGCATGTTCCAGCATGAGGTGAACATCTTCCACCATCGCCATATTGAAACTTGCGACATGCACCGAAATATCAACTGCCGGAGCTAACTTGCCGCCATCGTAGCCGGAAAAGCCAATGGTTATTGCACCGGCAGCTTTCGCTACCTCGACCGCATTAATGACATTTTTGCTGTTACCGCTACCACTGATACCGATCAGGATGTCACCCTTGCGAACCAGCGGTAATAACTGCTCGGAAAACACGACATCGTAGCCAATGTCATTACTAATCGCGGTCATCAACGCATTGTTATCGGTCAGCGAGATCACACGGTAACGGGGTTGTCCGGCAACAATCGGGCGTTTTGCAAGGTCGCAGCCGAAATGGGTAGCCGTTGCCGCGCTGCCGCCATTGCCACAGATGTAAACGGTTTGTCCGGCACGGTTGGCGCTTGCTAACGCATCAACGACCTGATCAACGGCTGAAAATGGAATGTGGTTAAGCAGTTCCTGTACGGTACTGAAATAAGAGCGAACATCCATAAGATAAACTTTTCCTATAATTGAAAAACTGAAATGATATGTTTCTACTTTAAAGTCCTACACCTTGCAGACTCCTTAAACCAAATATCGATTCGGCCTAACGAGGGATAATTTGCAATGATAGGCTTGCATATGTGAATTATGTAAAGTGCTTCAGCGCCTTTTGCAGTACCAGCGAAGATTTCTGCTGCGCGATATAATCTCTATCTTCTTAAGAGATGGGTCAGAAAATATTTGTGGTCATGTGCCCTGCAAAATAGGAGTAACGTCAATATGGAATTTGCAATTACATTCAAAGGGGACATCAACCCCAAGCGTACAGTTGCGCTGGCGCGGCAGGCCGAATTAGCAGGTTTCACCTACGGGTGGTTTTTTGATTCACACGTCCTGTGGCGTGAATGTTATGTGACGATGGCAATGTGCATGGAGCATACCGATACGATGCGTTTTGGCCCCTGCGTCACCAACCCCGGTGTGCGAGAATGGTCGGTCGCCGCCAGCATGTTTGCCACACTCGCCCAACAAAGTGGGGGTCGCTTTGATATGGGTGTGGGTCGTGGTGATAGTTCCCGCCGTGTACTGGGTCGCAAACCGCTGAACATCGAAACAATGGTCGAATTCAGCAACGCCCTCAAAGGCATGATACGCGGTGATGAGGTTAAATACGATGACGAGCAGGCTGTTGTCCAGATTCCGTGGGCAGATGGTTATGAACTGCCGGTATGGGTTGCGGCGTATGGTCCCAAAGCATTAGCCGGTGCAGGCACGACTGGAGACGGTCTGATTATCCAACTGGCTGATCCGTGGCTGGTGAAATGGTTTAGCGAGCAGGCCATCAACGCGGGCAAAGCCGCCGGTCGTGATATGTCGAACTTCAAGATTATGTCGGCTGCACCGGTTTGGGTCGGTGATATGGAAAAATCCCGTGCGGTTACACGCTGGTTCCCGGCAATGGTCGGCAATCATGTTGCTGATATTGTCGAGAAATATGGCAACGGCGGGGGCAGTGATATTCCGCAGCGTTTGACCGACTACATCGAAGGACGCAAAGGCTATGACTATCGCCATCATGCCGACATCAATGCTGACCATCTGGGCTTCATCAAAAATGACATTGTTGATAGCTTCGGCATTCTCGGCGCGGTTGAACAGCATGTCGAAAAACTGAAACAGCTTGAAGCAGCCGGTGTAACCCAGTTCAACATCTACCTGATGTGTGGGGAAGAAGAACGAATCGTTGCTGAGTACGCCGAGCATGTCTTACCGCATTTCCAGAAGCAAACGGCATAAACCCGATTTGCGCTTATTGGGGGCAAGCAGGACACGACTTGCCCTCCTGATTTATAATGTATACATGCTCGAAAATGATCAGTCGGGAGGAACTAGCATATGGCTGAGAAGACTATCACGCTCCATATCCCGGATGAATTATATGAACAGGTTGAAAAAGCGGCTCAAGCTAGTGAACGACTGGTAGAAAATGTTCTACTGGACAGCATCAGCTTGTTCGTCAACTACCCGCAAACCCCTCAACAGTTGAATAAATGGGTAGAACAACTCAGTGGTTATACAGACTCTCAACTATGGGGAGTCATTTATCACCGACTTGCTGAAAATGATGCTCTGCGTTTAAGCGAGTTGAGCGAAAAAAATAAGCAAGGAACAATTTCCACCCACGAATGGGATGAGCTGAGTAATCTTCTGCATTTAGTGGATCGCGATATGTTACTTCGTTCTGAAGCCTTGCTCTTGCTTAAGCAACGCGGGCATGATGTTGAATCGTACCTAAAACTGCAATCCTGATGGCATACATTTCAACTGCATTACGTGAGCAGGTGATTACCAGAGCCAAAGGTCGGTGCGAATATTGTCAAACCCCACAAAATATCGTCATTGATATGCAAATTGACCATGTTATTCCAGAAAGTGCAGCCGGATTAACCAACGGTGACAACTTATGTTTGGCCTGTGTCGGTTGCAATCAATACAAGGGCGATCATCAAACCGGCATTGATCCCCAGACCAATACAACAGTCCCACTATTCAATCCACGCCTACAAAGCTGGGCAGAACATTTTACTTGGGACACTACAGGGACGTTACTTATTGGTTTAACAGATAGTGGTCGCGCCACAGTAGAACGTTTGAAAACAAATCGCCTTATTGTCGTACAAGCGCGTGAGCGTTGGGTCAAAGCTGGCTGGCATCCACCCATCTCAAAATAAATGACTGCGCTTACACCCCATAAACTGTGTGAGGTGATATACTCTTCGCTGACTTTGACATCACAATTATGAAATGTCCTGCGACCACAAAAATATTTTCTTAGGTAACGAAAAATGACGACCACGACAACCAAACGAGATTACTCTTTGTCCGGCGGTTACTTAGGCACTATCGCCCTTGATGATGAGCATATTGAAGATCAGGTCGAAGAAACGTGGTGGCATCCGTACATCCCACGCAAAGAACTCAAAGCGCTCATGCAGCGCAGCGATGCCCCCGGCCTGATGAACTTCGGGCTGTGGATTGGCTTGCTGGTCGTCAGTGGATACGCGGCAATATTATCGTGGGGGACATGGTGGGCGATTCCAGCATTCCTCATTTACGGCACAATCTATTCTTCTTCTGATGCCCGCTGGCACGAATGCGGACACGGCACCCCTTTCAAAACGCGCTGGATCAACGAGGTCTTTTATCACCTCAGTTCATTCATGACCCTACGCGAAGCCTTTCTGTGGCGTTGGAGTCATGCCCGCCATCACACCCATACGATTGTGGTTGGGTTAGATCCTGAGATTCAAGTGCAGCGTCCGGCTGATCTGGTCAAAATCGCGCTCGATTTTTTTGACCTACGCAGCGGCCCACCGGAAGTCTGGCGCATTATTCGTCATGCTTTCGGGCAGCCCAGCGCCGATGTGCGTACTTTTGTACCGGAACAAGAGCTTTCCAAGATGTACTGGTCAAGCCGTGCTTATGTTGCCATTATTGGCGGGGTTGCCATCTATTCGCTATCTATCGGCAGCTTCTTGCCGATGATGTTTGTGGCCTTGCCGCGCTTTTATGGGGGCTGGTTACATCAACTGCTCGGCCTCACCCAGCACGCCGGATTAAAAGAAAACATCTACGACCACCGCCAGAACACACGCACGGTCTACATCAATCCTGTTTTCCGGTTTCTGTACCTGAACATGAATTACCATATCGAGCATCATTCGATACCGATGGTTCCGTTTTATGCCCTGCCACGCTTGCATGAGGCCATTAAAGATCAAACACCCACGCCGTATCCTAACCTGTGGGCAGTCTACAAAGAAATGATTCCGGCGCTGTATAAGCAGGCCACCCAAAACCCTGATTATCATATCGTGCGCCAAATGCCCGAAGCGATAGTCGAGCCAGTCACAACCGATATTACTGTCGATCCTCAGTCGTTGAGCGATGCTGAGGTATCGGCTGTGCGTCAATGGGTAGAAGTCTGCGCTGTGGCTGATCTGGATGAGCAGGATGTAACCAGTTTTAACCACAATGGCAGACTTTACGCGGTGTACCGTCTGCTGGACGACAATTTTTATGCCAGCGACGGCTTGTGTACACACGGGAAAACCGAATTAGGCGGTGGGTTGGTCATCAACGGTTGCATCGAATGTCCCAAGCACAACGGGCGCTTTGATGTCACCACAGGCAAGGCGGTGACCGCACCCGCCCGTAAAGATTTGCGCACGTATCCGGCTCAACAGCGCGGGAATAAGATCTTTATCAACATACCGGAATACGCCGAAATTACACCAGAAGTACAAACCAGCCAGCATGAGTGATCTGGCGAGTTTAAAGCGGCTGTTCGACTTCACCGATGAGGATTTAGCAGTCAACCGAGGTGGCAATCTTTCGGCACGTCAGTATCGTCATTATCACCACATGCGGTTAGCAAATGCTGTCAACCGCTGGGCTTCAATCCTCACCTTCGTGCTGTTTCTGATCTCGCTGGTTATTTTTATCGGCATCAGTCTTGCCTATGCCAATCAGTTAGGCCCGCTGACACTCGTCGTTATCGGTGTTTGGTTAGCGCTGGTCTATGTTATGACCCGCATAATACCAATGATGGCTAAGGTCATCATCCGCCAATCAACGACCAACGATACCCATTGGGGCAATCGGCTTTTCGGAGAGGTTGATCCTAAAAGTATTGGCGTTCTGCAAGCCACCGGACGACTGAGCTTCCCAACCGATGGCGAACATCGCTATGTGATGCTGGGTGATTTGGAACTAACCAATGACGCTGCGGCAGACAAAGACAATCGTCTATGGAAGCTGCAAACTGAGAGAACCTATACGATTTACTACTTGCCAGACCCGCTGTGGATTGTGGCTATCGAACCCGCCTGACTAAGGCGTAACAGTCGCCGCCGGTGTCACGATAACCAGATTGCCACTGGCGGCATCAAAGGTTTGCTGAATGATGCTGGCATCGGGCGCGAATTGGTAAACATCATCCAGCAGCATGGCGGTGATGGCTAAATCAGGAGATGCCTCACAGCTTCTGTCGCCACTTATCCCGTAGGTGATTTTGAACGTATCACTAATCAACGCGGTAATTTGTGTACTGGTCAGCCCATCCCAATTAACGCTGTTGAAAAAACTATTCGCTAATTGGTAGCCACATTCATACTCGCTGATGGATCGCCCACTGGATGCGGCGCTTAGGGTCTGGTAGAGCGTATTGATGAGTGTGCCATCAGAGGGAATGTCATCCAATTGAGACAAAAGATTGGCGACAAGCTTGTATGTGCCGTCACATGCGCCTTCTGCGATAACCTCGCGCACATCACGGTAAATATCGCCTATCGTCCGGCCAATTTGTAGGGCGGTTGCTTCGCCCCAATCGACGCGACCCAAAAATTGGTCCGCCGTACTAAAGGCGCAGTCGTCACGGTCTACTGCACCCACCACTTCTTGCACATAATTCAGCATCCGCGCCAAATCATCTGGCGAATAATCACCGCGCATGGAACGCAGCAGCTTTTGTTTGAAATATCCTGTCGCATTTTGGCAGTCGATCTTGAGGGGTTGGAAGGCGGCGTAAACCGCGCGTGCCACCTGTGCAGCCTCCACGGTATCCAACACGCCTTTATCGCGGTGGTTATACTCCCAACCGGACATATAAGCCTGCATCAGATTCAGCGCACAACGCGGATCATAAACCACTTCGCTGGTTGGCTGTGCATCCTGCGCGGCAGCCGGAACCACGTTCGCCATGAGCATGAGGATCATAATCGTGAGCATCACTAGCCCGATTCGTCGCATAGGTCTTGTCCCTTGCAGTTTGAAATAAAAACTATCGACTCACAACCGATTGCAACGCTTCTTCAAAAACCGTCAGCCCATCATCAATTTGTTGGGCATTCACTACCAGCGGCGGAATCCAACGGATGACGTTTTCATAGCTGCCACAGGTTAGCAGCAGCAGGTTGCGTTCCAAACAGGCTTTTTGTACGGCCTTGGTCGTATCCTTATCGGCCTGCCCATCGCGGGTGAACTCGGTTCCGATCATCAAACCATAACCGCGAATATCACCCATGACCGGATAACGGCCTTGCAGTTCCACTAAGCCATCGGTCAGCCGCTCGCCCATCGCCGCCGCATTCTCCGCCAGCTTTTCGTCGCGGATGGTTTCAACGGTTGCGACAGCGGTGGCTGTACCGAGGGCGTTGCCGCCATATGTGCCGCCATGTGATCCGGTCGCCCAATGGCTCATAATTTCCTGCGAGGATGCCACGCCGGAAATCGGGAAACCGCTGCCTAAACCTTTTGCCATAACGATGATGTCGGGTGTCACATCGGCATGTTCGTAACCCCAGAATTTGCCAGTGCGCCCGAAGCCGGACTGGACTTCATCCGCCACGAACATGATGCCGTAGTGGGTACAAATCCCGCGCAGGGCTTGCATGAAACGGGGCGGCGCGGGGATATAACCGCCTTCACCGAGTTCGGGTTCAATGATAATCGCCGCTGTTTCTTCGGGCGCGGTCTGGCTCTTGAACATCAGATCCAGTTCGCTCAGGCAAAAATCGATGGCCTGATCTTCCGTCCAGCCGTA
>JBBSBS010000005.1:0-45054 GCA_038251045.1 Aggregatilineales bacterium
GCCGTCCCGCTGCAACATGCCTGCTGCTAAAAACAAAATAGCAAACGCGGGCAGGGTATTTGAAAATGGGATAAGCCCAAACGGAGCCATCAGTAATAAGGCGCACCCCACCAGCAGAAATCCATTAACCCGATTGACAGTTGCGCCATGTGTCAGTGCCAAAATGCGTGGACGCACCAGCTTATCCAAGCGGCTGAAGAGTGCTGCGCCTTTATCTAGTGCTGGAATAAGGTGGACGCGCTCAATCGTGCGGTTCATTAGTCTTGCAGGCAGCCAAGGCACACGGTTCAGCGCCACGCCGATACCGATTAGCGTAATTACCAATCCAAACACCGTGCTGACCCCCGGAATAGAGACTGGCAGCAGAAACGGAATGGTCAGGAACATGCAAAATACCAGCATACCTTGTTCGCCGATCAATTCCAGAAGCTCGCGAAGGCTGATCTTCGGTTGGGTGATGGCGCTGCTCATGTGGTGCAGGGTTTCACCCAAACTCTTTTCCGGATTATGGAGCGGAGTGGACATTAACGATACCTCCTCAAATTAACGCTCAAATACTGAGCTTCTCAAATAAAAAAGACCGGGGTTGCACCGGTCTTTTGTTATACACGTCCGTGTAATAGATGCCTCAAGCCTATCCCATTTCTAAGCAAACACTTATGCTGCGCTCGCAGATTCTTTCTGTGATGCCCGGCGTTCTTTCCACAAGTGATAAGCGGGTGGTGCAACGGAGATAAGCACGATTATCACAATAATTGGGAGTAGATAGGTGTCGATTTTTTCTGGCCCAATGACCGCTGCAAGGAAATAACCTGCCACTGTCACACCCACTGCCCACAAGAAGCCGCCCACCACGTTGAACATGATGAAACGTGAATAGTGCATATCGCCAATGCCTGCCACGATGGGGGCAAAGGTACGGACGATGGGGATGAACCGCGCCAAAACAATCGCCTTACCACCATGTTTTTCGTAGAATTCTTGTGCCTTTAGCAGGTTCTTTTTGCTAAACAAGCGGGAGTCTTCCCGTTGGAATAACCGTTTCCCAACGCGTCTACCAAAGGTATACCCCACGCTGTCACCGACAACTGCTGCAATAAAACAGCCAATTGCCAGAATTGGTAAGGAGAAAAATGGCTCGTTTGCGGGCAGCCCAAACTTGAGCAAAAGTTCTTTCCCCGCAGGTGATGCCAGAAAACCTGCTGTAAAGAGGAGGCTGTCACCCGGTAAAAAGAAGCCAATCAATAATCCCGACTCGGCAAAGATGATGCCGAATATCAGCAAATAACCGATAAGTGGCCCTTGAGTGACGATAAATTCGATCATATATGCTTGTTCCTTAGTCCTACGCTACAGTTGCCGTCCAGCCAAAATCTCAGACTGCATTCAAGCAGATTCACCTTGCGATTGGCTATCAACAGCATAGACATACTATAACTGCGCTTTGTGCGAAGCAAGACTTAAGTTTCGGAGTGTAGCCACATTTCTAGCTCAAGTTCATCATGGAGGGGGATGTTTTCCATACCAACAAATGGGATAGAGGGTTTGATTTCCCTCGCTATATCGATTGCACCCGGATGCACCGCTACCAGCCGGAAGCCCCGTCGCTGGTAAAAGCCGAGTGCTGAAAGATTATCATTACTGGTAATCAACCATACCCGTTCGCAAGCATTTTGCTGGGCCTCGTTGACCACTGCCTGAATCAGCGCAGTTCCCACACCGATCCGTACCATCAAACTGTCTAGCGATATGATCTCACAGATACCATGTTCAATGTGGTATGTCACCAGCCCGACCACTTGCTCATCCCAGATGGCAATATAAGCCGGTAACGTATCGGCCTCATGGATGCGTCCGCGGCTGACGATTTGCACCGACCCCCAGTGCGCCTCTAAAAAAGCGGCAACTAAAGGGTGCTCGTGCATTTCGACACGCCGTACCTCAAAGTTGAGCTTAATCGCCAAAATGACCTAATTTGTGATGATAATGCTAATTCATAAGTTACCCATTATACCGAGAGAATCTAGACGAAGCTCATAACAAAATGTTACACACTATTATAGGCAAAAGTAGGTCACTCTTTCTCGAAAGGGACACCATCTGCCTTCGGCGGGCTGGCTTTGCCGATCAACCCGGCTAGTACAATAATCGTTACCAGATACGGCACCATCTGCAAAAACTGCGCCGGAATCGGCACGCCTAATATCTGAAAGCGCTGACCGAGTGCTTCTGAAAACCCGAATAACAAACCACCTGCTGCTGCTCCGAATGGTGTCCAGTTGCCGAATATCATCGCCGCCAGCGCAATGAAGCCTTTACCAGCCGTCATTTGATCGTCGAATGTACCGGTGGTTTCCAGAGTGAACCATGCTCCCGCCAATCCAGCAATCATGCCGCTGATGATGACGTTCGTCCATCGATTGCGAATTACGTTGATACCCAGCGTATCGGCAGCATGCGGGTTTTCGCCCACCGCCCGCGTCCGCAATCCCCAGCGTGTGTAATACAGCACGATATGGCTGATGATAATCAGAATAATCATCCCGTAGAAAATTGGTTTCCCGTTAAAGATGGCTGTTCCTACGACGGGTATATCTATTAAACCCGGAATGGGTAAAGCACCAATCGTACTGCGCGCTGCGTCCGAGTTGACTAACACCTCGCGCCGAAGGTAACTTGTAAGACCAATAGCTAGAATATTGATGACAGTTCCACTGACGATTTGATTGGTTTTGAATGAAATCGAGAGCCATGCGTGTAATGCAGCCATCAAACCACCGGCAATAATCGCCGCTACTACGCCAAGTAGCAGTGCCAACCCTAGATCCATTCCCGTATTGACCAGCAGCGTGTACATAACAAAACCCAAGCACGCCCCCGTCAACATCATGCCCTCAATTCCGATGTTCGTCACGCCTGAACGCTCTGCCCAGATGCCCGCGATTGCACCGATGATGATGGGTGTCGAAAGACGGAAACTCTCCGTAAACATGATCGTGATGTTCGATTTACCGCCCGCCGCGATGATGACCAATACCAGCGGAATAAGGAGCAGTCCATTGAGCAGCATCCACCAGAACCGGTATCGTTTCAACGCGGGAATCGGCAGCAGAGTAACCACGCCCCCGCCGATATACAGTAAGGCAACCACGATTGAGAAACCTAATGTTGGTACTGTGATGCCCATTGTTCCTGCAGGGTCAATCGTCAATAATGTGACGACATCGGACGCAATGTTGCGTCCGGTCGTTAGCAGTACCCATGTCCCTAGCAGAATGAACAGCACCGCAAATACACCCATGCGTGTGATTTTGATTCGGTTACGCCAATTGCCATTTACAGTCAGCGCCGGGTTGACAGTCGGTGATGAAGTCGTCATGGGTTAACCTCCCCAGCCTTTAGCTGCGAACAATGTACGTTCTTTTTCTTCGGTGCTGGCTTCGGGTACGCGCCAAATGAAGCGAATAATCGCATCTGCCGCAATAAACATGATAATCAATGCTTGGATAATCTTCACGAGGTCAATAGAAATTTCCGCCCGCGTTTGCATCAAACCACCACCGGAAATCAGCGCTCCCCATAATAACCCTGCTGCAATCATGTTCCGTGGGTTATTACGTGCAAGCAGCGCTACAGCAATTGCATCAAAACCCACACCGCTAAAGAAACCGGGAGTCATATTGAAATTTACACCGGCAATTTCGATGGCTCCGGCTAACCCTGCCAGCGCTCCGCTCAGTGCCAGCGCCAGCACTGTATTCCACTTTACATTCATGCCAGCATAACGCGCCACATCCGGATTTGCGCCCACGGTTCGCAGTTCAAATCCCGGTGTCGTCCTGTCAAGGAACCATTCTGTAAACCACACTGCACCCAACATCAATATCAGCCCGATATGCAGGTGTCCGTTTACACTGACCCACGCCAGCAGCGCCCCCATCACAAACACCATAAGGCCGGTTACGATGGGCCGGATCACCATCATTGGTTGTTGTTGGATGATTTTGCGGCGCTGCCATAATCCATACAGGAGTACCAGAATGCCTGCGACTACAAACCAGATCGGTGAAATGTGATTAAACGTGGGTAATCTTGCCGCATCGATAGCATAAGGGGTGCGCGGTACGCTCGATGTCGTATCCAGTAAAATCACCGGATTAGTCGATTTAATGAGCCAATCGACGAGGTTAATAGCGACAAAGTTCAACATAATGGTGTTAATGACTTCATGTGCCCCTGTATAGGCTTTTAGTAAACCCGGTATCGCTCCCCAAATCATGCCACCGATAATGCCCATAATTAGACCCAGCGCGATATGCAGTACCGGCGGCAGGGTGGCAAACAGTGGTGAAAAACCTACCCACGCTGTGATGATACCGCCAGCATATAATTGACCTTCCGCGCCGATGTTAAACAATCCGGCTTTGAAGCCGAGTGCGACAGCCAATCCGGCGATAATAAAGGGTATCGAGCGTACCAACATGCTTTCGAGCGTGGACGGGTAAAAGACTAACGCTTTCTCACCCAATTTTAGGTATACAGCATCAATCTTGTTGTCATCGCTGGTGTCATCGGGTGTTTTGTCTTCAGCAAAAATTGTTCCAGTCAGTTCATGGTTGGGATCAATTAGTAACTGATTATTCGGGCGGAGGATGACATACGAATTCTTGATGACACTTTCTAGTTCGTTTGTCAGAGCGTTGTTGGCGTTGGTATCAACGAACAATTTGCGGTCGTACATGACTTTGACGATTCGTAGTTGTTCGGAAAGTGCCGGTAAATCGTTAATGCCAAGCGTTTGGAAGTTTTTCGCTATCGCTGCCCAATCGCGTACTTTTGTAATATCAAGTGTTGCGAAAGCTGCAATATCTTGTGCATCTGGCGACCCGCTGCTCAGTTCTTGGGAAGAAAGTACATCGAGTTGTGCTAACCAACGCTGCATCTTAGGCAGCCCGTTTGTTTGAATGACTTTGATTTGTGCTAGTAAATCTGCGTCGCTCAAGGCGGCGACTTCCGGAGCGCTATCATCAATTTCGCTGCGGTCGTCACTTGCTAAAATGTCCAGCGTAGATAGTTTTTCGACAAGGGCATTCGCATCGGCACGCGGTAGCTTGCTTAAAACCTCGAGTAACGGACGCATACCTAACAGATTCTCGTCGCCCAATGTCGCAATGTCTGGTATAGCCGCCCCTAACTCTTTAAGGTCGTCATCAGTCAATGTGCTGTGACGATCCAACACATCTCCATAACGCAGCGCCGTATCTACCCCAATCGTTGCTACTTCGTCTGTTAAACGTGCTGCAATGTTCAGAGCTCGTGGATTGAGTTCGTTTGCGCTGGCATAAAGCTTCGCCAGTTTCAAATCATCACTGTGTAGGGTGTTGCTTAATGTTACGCCCAGTGAACCCTCGATTAACCCGTTGTAGGCAGTTCCCGTTGTGTTCAATACTTGATTTACATCTACATGACCCTGTACCAGCAGCTCAGTGATCAGGATAAAAAGCATACTGATAACCAGTGCTGTGATGACTGCAAACAGAGGGACGAGTGCTGGCGAGATCCGCGCCCATTGTCTTGTAAACAAGTTGGGCGCTGCTGGAGTATGTAGCGTGCCTTCAGCCATGAATTGCTTCCTTTTCTGTTTTCTCGCGTTTCACGCCAGCCATCAAAAGACCTACCGAATCTCGTGAGGCTTCTTCAATGCTCAGTGTGTCAATAATCTGCCCGGAATACATGACTGCAATCCGGTCGGAAAGCGAGAATATTTCGTCGAGTTCTGTCGAAATGAGTAAGACTGCCATACCAGCGTCACGCATGGCAATAAGTTGTTTGTGGATAAATTCAATCGAGCCAACGTCCAAACCGCGTGTTGGTTGCGCCGCCACCAGTAAATGGTTTTTACGCGAAAATTCTCTCGCTACGATGACTTTTTGCTGGTTACCACCAGAGAGCGTGCCGATATTGGCGTATATGCTGGGGGTACGCACATCATATTGTTTTACCAGTTTGTGTGCATTCTCATCCTTTGCTTTTTCGTTGGCAAGAATACCGTTACTGAACGGCTTAATATAATAGGTTTGCATCACCAGATTATCTTTGACCGGAAACGTAGATACCATTCCGTTCTTTTGTCGATCCTCTGGTACATGGGCGACACCTGTTTCAGTGATTGTGCGGGGCGTGGCATTGGTAACATCCTTATATGTGATGATAATCTTTCCACGCTCGACCTTTCGCAAACCAGTGATGGCCTCTACCAGTTCCGTTTGCCCGTTTCCTTGTACTCCCGCAATACCCAATATTTCTCCACCGCACACTTCTAACGAGAGGTTTTTAACTGCCATCAGTTTGCGGTCATCAAGAACATACAGGTCTTTGATGAGTAGAATTTCCTCGCCCACCGTCGCTGGACCTTTATCTACCTCTAACAATACACTACGCCCGACCATCATCGAAGCTAACGACTCTTCGGTAGAATTTTTAGGATCAGCCTGACCTACGACTTTTCCCAATCGCAACACAGTTACTTGATCGCATATTTCGAGCACTTCCTTCAGTTTGTGCGAAATAAAAATAATACTCACGCCGCGTGCCAGCAGCGTCCGCATAATCTCGAATAGCCCCTCGGTTTCTTGTGGGGTGAGCACCGCGCTCGGTTCATCCAATATTAGTATGTCGCACTGGCGATAAAGCGCCTTGATAATTTCGACACGCTGCTGCACACCTACCGGCAAATCTTGTACCAGTGCATCAGGTTCAACTTCCAGTCCGTACTGTTGGGAGATGTCGAGAATACGCTTACGAGCGGCACGCCGGTTGAGAAATAAGCCGCTAACCGACTCATTGCCCAACATAATGTTATCGGTCACACTCAATACGGGTACCAGTTGGAAGTGCTGGTGAACCATACCGATACCAGCAGCAATCGCATCGTTCGGGTTCTTAATATGGGCGATTTTTCCGTTGACCCAAATCTCCCCCTCGTCCGGCGCATAGAGGCCATAAATCAGGTTCATGAGGGTGGATTTCCCTGCGCCGTTTTCACCAAGCAGACCCAGTACTTGCCCCTTGTATAGTGTGATGTCAATATGATCATTTGCCAGCACACCGGGAAAGCGTTTGGTTACGCCGCGCACTTCCAATGCTGGTGCTGGAGGATATTCAGCCATATTCACCTCAACTTCTAAATCATTACGTAAAATGGCGGAAGTATAACGACTATTTGTGAACTTGGAAACAAGCTTAATATTTGGCAAGCACGCTTCCAAAGTGTTATTCGAAAGGATTTGTCGCGTGATTGTCCGGTCAACGCCAAAAATACCAGACTGATATTCCCTTGCACTTCTGTCTCTGCCTGTTATGCTTGATCTGATAAGGGACAATGAAAGGATTACCTTCCATGACTGAAGATCGTGCCGCTATTCTTGCGACCATTGCTGCTGAAGTTCGAGCCTGCAAAGCATGTCGCCTTCACGAAGGTGCGACGAACGGGGTTCCCGGTGCGGGTGATGCCAATGCTGAAATCATGTTCATTGGCGAAGGTCCGGGCTTCAATGAGGACAAACAGGGGCTGCCTTTTGTGGGGCGTTCTGGTGATTATCTTGAAAAATTGCTGAAAATCATTAACTTACGCCGGGAACAGGTTTTTATCGCGAATGTTGTCAAGCACCGCCCGCCGGAGAATCGTGATCCTCTGCCAGATGAAATGGCGACCTGCAAACCGTTTCTTGACCGACAAATCGATGTCATTAACCCGCTGGTGATTGTTACGTTGGGGCGTTTTAGTATGGCGCGCTACTTCCCCAATGGTAAAATCACCCAAATTCACGGCAAACCAAAATACGAAAACGGACGGGCGTATTATCCACTTTTTCATCCGGCTGCCGTCTTGCGTAACCCCAACCTGATCCCTGAAATGGAAGCGGATTTTAGGCGCTTGTTGGAAGTAATTGCAGAAGTGAAGTCACAACGCAGCGGCGGCAAACAAGTCAAGTCCGAAAGTGATAGTGAGCCGCCATTGCCACCGAAGCAGCTGTCATTGTTCTAACCGCTCATCATTATAATTGGCTAATGAATGAAATGAGCCGGTTCAAATCCTGTTCATCGGGACTCAAACTGAACGACTTGCCCAGTGGGGAAGTGAGCATCTTTTTGATGGTTTCGGTCAGGTCGTCGCTCTCGGTATAGCTAATGGTCATGTATAAACGCAGGCCATTTTTTAGCTCGATGGTTACGCCTTTGTGATAACCCATTTCAATTTCACCGATGTGCATAATGAAATGACTGGGTATAACAGCAGGCTGATATTGGCGACGTGTTTGGGGATGCAGCATCAGACGGTAATTCGTCACCACCGCATTTAGAGGCGGCGTTGTTGGCGACCAACCGGAGGGCGTGTGTCTTAAAATGGCGACGTGGTAACGTCCTAACCTACACTCGCCGGGTAATAGAATAGCATCTTCATCCCACACAGATTAACTTCTCTCGCAATCAATTTTAGAATAGTACGGAATTATATCGCTTACGCGCCGTCAAATCGAGTCGGCTATAGCGATTAAATTTTAGAATAATCGAGGGGAAATGCGGGGCTTGACTGGCGAAACCAGCATCTTGTCAATATCACGAACCAGTTTGCTACCTTGGCTCCAATCGACCAGCAGATGTAGACAACGTTCATCCCGCAAGCGAATTAAGATGCCATCGCGCCCTCTCAGCGTCACATTCCAAACCTTCATAATATCGCCGGGCTGGATGTTTTCATAATCTTGCGGATAAACGCCAAGTTCAGGATAAACCATCAATCGCTTGTTAGTCACAGTCGCTTGCAACCAAAATCCCGTACCCGTCCACTCTTCTTCTTTCCAGTCAACATACTGGACTTTGTAGCAACCGTACTGAAATTCACCGGGTTCTAGATTATTCTCGCTCATGATGACTGTTCCATTGTGTTATATTACGCATGCTAATGTAACTTAAAGCATATGCGCATTACAAAAACCTTGCTATCCCCAGAAAGTGGGGGTAGCGAACCTGATACCCATTCTACACTATTTTTGTAATGAATTTGGTAAATTGATCGACTGCCCGTTACACTCTTTTGTAATACGAACCACATGTAGAAAGGTCAAATATGGGTCTTGATGCCAGCGTGATGTGTACCTGTTACAAACTGGGTAAAACCTCTCCCTGCCTATTCCCCGATGATTTCTACATTGACGATGAGGGTTTCCCGGCAGTCCGTTTGACTGCTTTCGATGATGACGCTAAATCAGATTCGTTTGATGTGTGGCTGGCAGATTGTTGTGAACACCCGTATATGGATTTCGATTCAATATATATACCTAACTGGAATGAGTACCGAGTTTTTGTAGATGCATTGGAACAGGTGGGTTGGGAGCATTTCCCGATGCTGAAGGCGCACCTTCCCACCGAAAATCACGGGACGATACCCGCTGAAGCTGCGGAAACTGCACTTACTGAATTAGCCTACTTCAAGTCGCAAAATGGCATTTCGAAAACGTTCTTGATTAATACAGAAACAGATGAGGTAATTCAGTCAACTTCTCAGAGCGAAGACGGCTTATTCACTGGGGATGGTCGCACCGGCCTGCGCTTAGGATTTGACGAACAGGGATTCTTCATTCGTGATTCTTGGGATCTCAATCGCGAGCTTTTCCGCGCCATGCGTGTGGAACAGAAGCAACTCGCCTCGGATGACCTTGACCGGGGCGATCAATTTGAGTTTACGGATCGAGACAGTGGTAAACAATTTGTGTCATCAGCTCCGCTTCGCCTGTTTAAGCGCTCGGAGTTTGGGACGACACAAGATTATCCGCGCCAGATGCACGTTGAGCCGCGTACTGTTGATAATGATTATTTCGACAGTATTCTTGAACCTTTAACCCACATTCTGAAAGTGGCGGTCGAAACGGGAAACCCCGTACGTTGGACATAATGAAAGCAAACTGACCTGTCAGTTCCCCTTGCTATACTTAATAAAAGCAGATTGAAGATTTACGGCCTCATATTTTGAAACCAATCTTTTTAATGTGCGTAGAAAAGGATAATTATAATCCCTGATTGCAATCTTGATTCAACGGAGACCAGCCTGTTATGCAGCGTTTTCGCCAACCAGTAAATGGTTTTACCCATCTCGCTGGTGCTTTCATATCGCTGGCAGTGTTGCTGACCCTTATCCTGAAAACGCATGATAATCCCGTCAAGCTTTTAGCGGTCATAATTTATGGGATTAGCTTGATCATTCTGTATTCTGCAAGTGCCCTTTACCATCTACTGAAAGTGTCCGAGCGAAACCAACTCTGGCTCGAACGCATTGATCATTCCGCAATTTACATATTAATTGCTGGCTGTTACACCCCAATTTGTCTAACGGTTATCACCGGAGAATGGCGTTGGATACTGTTGGGTTTGGTATGGGCATTGGCAATCGCCGGTGTAGTTTACAAGATGTTGTTTTTGACCGTACCGGGTATGTACTCACTCCTTTACTATGTCTTGATGGCAAGTGTAGTATTTATTTCTCCGCCCGCTGTCATCGCCATGATTCCGCCGCGTGCCGTAATTTTCCTGATTGCTAGCGGCATCGTGTTTGTCGTTGGTGCGCTGGTGTTCGGTTTAGAAAAGCCCAACCTTCATCCCATGCTGGGTTATCACGAATTGTGGCATTTGTTTGTAATGATGGGCAGCGCCTTGCACTTTGTGGCGATAGTTTATTGTCTAAGTCCATAATCGACAGCAATTTGATATGACATTTCTATAAACCCAATTATTTTGAGGAGAGATCATGGCGCAGTACATCCAGATCCAGCAGCGCGAACACATATTTGAGATTATTCTGAATCGTCCTGAAAAGCGGAATGCTATTAACTGGTCAATGATGATGGAACTGGATGCAGCCATCAGCGAAGCGGAAAAGGTGACCGGTGTACGTGCTGTCGTGATCCGCGGCGAGGGCAGTGGTTTCTCGGCGGGTATTGATGTGACGGCTTTTCCCGAATCATCGGCTCATTTTGGTGAAAACTGGCGCGAAAATCTGTTTCCATTGACAGCTGCTTATCAAAGCGTAACTAATAAAATCGAACGCTGTACACTACCCACAATTGCCTTACTGCATGGCTATTGCCTCGGTTTGGGGTTTGAGTTGGCGCTGGCGTGTGACTTCAGAATCGCGGCAGTCGGTACGCGGATGGGCTTACCCGAAGCGCGACTTGGCATCATTCCGGATGTAGGCGGTACGACTCGGCTGACACGCTTGGCAGGGGTGGCTCGTGCCAAGGAATATGTGATGACGGGCAAAAATGTGGATCTGAATGATGCTGAACGCTGGGGCATTTTGAATCATGTCGTTGTGGTTGATGATCTTCTGGCGGCAGGCGAGACACTGGTTGCGGAACTGGTGCAGGCTGCTCCGTTAGCTGTTAGTTATGCCAAACGTGTCATTGATGGCTTGAGCGATATTGATCGCGGATTGCAATTGGAAGGTTGGGCACAAAGTCATCTCATCCGTACACAGGATTTTGAGGTTGGCATAGAGGCTATGCTCACCAAACAGCCACCACAGTGGAAAGGTAAGTGATCTCGCTTGTGAATGCAATGGGTATAAGCGCAGACTTGTTATGTTGAGGGTTGTGGGTTTATCATTCTTGTCGGTGGGGGGGGCGAGTTGTAAGTTTAAATTGGAGTATGTTTAATGGTTGATCCGAATAACATTCATGAGCCGCCGATTGATCCGTTGGCTGATACTAACCCCTCGATCAGTATACGGAAAGTGCATCTTGACCCAACACCGGAAACAGCACATTGGCGACATACGGCTGGCTTGCTCAGTCTGGTTGGCGCAGCGGTTTTGACGATTGCAACCACTGTGCTGCTGTTGATGCCCGGTCAAACGCCGATACTTTTACAGCCGACCCCTATAGCGCCTACTCAAAATGGGATCATTGCCCCGACGCTGCTGCCGACCGAAACACAGGTTCTGGACACACCGATACCGGTAATTGTTCCGGCTGGTGCACCGACCATCAGCCCTGAAATGGTTCAAGCCTTGTTGCAAGCAGCACCCCAAAACATCAATATCAGTAATCCAATTGTTGTGCAGCGCGACAATTACAACCCGTTTACTTTTGTCAAACAGGATCGTCCCCGTAGTGAAACAATTCAATACGTTGCGGCAAGTGGCGATAGCATTTACACGATTGCCGAGCGTTTTAAAATCGCGCCAGAGACTATTGCGTGGTCAAATAAACGCAGTATTGTGCTGGTGCTGCGACCGGGCGATGTGGTCAATATTCCGCCAACCGATGGTGTGTATTTACAGGTTGTGGGAACTAAAACCATTGCCGAGTGGGCGGCTCAATATCAGGTAACTGATCCTTATATTGTGATCGATTCGGAATTTAATGATCTATCTGGCGCAGTACCAACCGATGTTCCGCCTAGCGGGAGTTATATATTTATTCCGGGCGGCAAAGGCGAGGATATTACCTGGAGTCCCGGTGTCACAGTGGATAGTTCAGGTGATAGCGCACGACAGGGCTTTGTGACTTCATTTGCAGCGGGCGACCCCGGCAGTTGCGGCAATGTCCCGAATCCCGGTGGTGGCGCAGGTTGGATTAACCCGCTGGTAAACGGAACTTATGTACGCGGTTTCTCTAATCTCCACACCGGTGTAGATCGTGCTGCGCCGATTGGGTCGGCTGTAAGGGCAGCAAACAGTGGTGCCGTCATTTTCGCGGGATGGAATTCATGGGGCTATGGTAATCTGATTGTGCTGGTGCATGGCCCGTTTTTGACCCTGTATGGGCATCTTAGCTCGATTGCGGTGCGCTGCGGGCAGCTTATTCCGGCGGGTTCAGTGATTGGTGGTGTCGGCACATCGGGTAATTCATCCGGGCCTCACCTGCACTTTGAAATTCGTTATGGTCAGACACCGCAAGACCCGTGTGCGACGCTGCCGGATGTGTGTTTCTAGCGTTTTCATGTAAATGCGCGTGGCACATGCCTGCGCTGAAGGCGTGATACAATAAAATAAGAATTGTCATAATTGGGCGGGCTGAATATTCAGACTCGCCCTTTGTTTACATGGGTGCAGATTGTCATTATGTTGACCGTAGCGGATGTTTTGAAGTTAAAGCAATTTGAAGGGGCAGAGTTGGTTGCGGGTGGCAAGGGAATCCATAAGCCGATTGCGTGGGTTCATGTCGCCAGTGTGCCAGACGCGCCGCGCTGGATGCATGGTGGTGAACTGGTTTTGACAACCGGACATAACATCCCCGATTTAGCTGAGGAACAACGTCAGTATATTCAGCAGATGGCGGATAAAGGGGTTGTGGGTCTGGTATTAAGTGTTGGGCGCTATGTTGACCATGCTTCTAATGATTTGCGTGAATTAGCCGACAAGAATAATTTCCCGCTGATTGAAATCTCCTTCCAACAGCCATTTATTGATATGGCGAAGGCCGCTAATGAACGCATTGCCGAAGAAAACATGGCGATGGTCACCGGCGCATTGGATATTCAACAGCGATTGACGCAGTTGGTGCTAGATGGTGGCGACTTGAAGCAGTTAGCTTCGCGCATGGCGGGACTGCTTGGACAATCCATCAGCATCGAAAATGAACGTTTTGAAATCCTTGCCAGCGCGAACGTGGCTGCTGTTGATGAAGCGCGGCGCTTCACCGTCAGCGAAGGGCGTACCGACCCACGCTTAGTGACCGCGCTCGAAGAACGCAATATCTTGCCGGAAATTCGCCAAACGCTGCGCCCTGTTTATATCCCGCAGATGCCGGATGTAGGCTTGGAATTAGAACGTATCCTTGCGCCAATCGTCGTACATGGTGACATATACGGTTATGTCTGGATTATCGCTGATGATCGTCCCTTGACCGAGTTGGATAGCATCGCCATCAACATTGGAGCAACCGTAGCCGCGTTGATGATGCTCTATCAAGAATCGGTACAAAGCGCCGAAACATCACTCAAAGGTAATTTGCTATCGCAGCTTATTCAAAGTGAAGGTGGACGCGAAGTTGTGCTGACTGATCAAGCCTTGCGTTACGGGGTTGATCTGTCCGGTAAATATATCATGCTGCTCGTAGAAACGGATGAACGAAATACCCAGCGTGTGCTTCAGTTGTACCGGCGGGTGAATCGGCTGGCAGGATTACACGGGTGGCGGGCAGTTGTTGGGCAGTTTGCGGGTGAGGTGGTCATTCTCACTCAGGCAGATCAAGATGTGCGGCAGAAGATCAGGCAGATCGAAAAAGAGGTCAATGGTGGCCTGAATTTCCGCGTCGGTATTAGCGGTGTGCAGCATGGTGCGGAGGCCGTGAGTCGGGCACATAATCAATGCCGGGAGGTGCTGCATATCACCCGCCGTTTACATGATGAACGGAGCGCAATTTTCTTCGATGATTTAGGCTACATCCACGCCTTATATCGAGCCGGTAAAGAAAGTTTGACCACCAATCTTTACGTCCCATTGGTACGGCGACTGCTAGAGGCCGACGAAACCGATCTCTTTTATACGCTCGAAGGTTATCTCGATGCTGGCGGGAATGGTGTGCAGACAGCCGAAACTCTGCACATCCACCGCAGTACATTGAATTACCGACTTGATCGCTTGAAAGAGATGTGTCAGGTTGATTTGGGCGATCCGTTGGCGCGGATGAACTTGCAGGTTGCCCTCAAGTTGTTGCGGCTGTTTGAAGTTGACCACGCCACACCATCCGACTGACCGATGCTAATTGCTGCCTGAATTGTTTTGTAAACGGCTCTGGCTATATAGTATGTCTGAGTGAAGAGCCGCTAGTATAGGAGAAGTTAATGAAGCGCATTATTGCCATTTTTTGTTGTTTAGTGTTGAGCGCTGGTTATGTCGGCGCACAGGATTCAGTCCCACGGTTTGAAGAAACGGACTGTAAAGTCGAAGTGTCAAACCCTGATGGTATCACCTGTGGAAACCTGATTGTACCTGCTGATTACAGTAAACCCGACGGAGCCACAACGTCCGTACCCGTTGTTCGTATTCAGGCCTTGGATTCCAATCCATTACCTGATCCGTTTGTGATGATGCAGGGTGGTCCCGGTGGTTCGACCATTGATGCGTATGCCGAACGGATGCTGGGCAGCGCCATCCGTGATACACGCGACATTTATCTGATCGACCAGCGTGGCACGTTGTTTGCCGATCAGTATCTTTTTTGTCAAAATCTTTATGATTTAACCATTAGCATTCTTGATGTGGAGATGACCACCGAAGAAAGTAATGCACAGTATCTTGGTGCCTTAACAACATGCCTGAAGGATTTCAAAGGGCAGGGGGTTAACTTCGCAGACTATACAACGGCTGCGTATGCCGATGATGTCGCCTCTCTGAGGACTGCTTTTGGCTACGACCAATACAACCTTTACGGTGTGTCTTACGGGACGCAGCTGGCACAGTTTGTCATGGCAAACGACGCGGAAGGCTTGCGCAGCGTCATTCTTGATGCTGTTGTGCCGGTGGATGTGAACGACAACTTTAATGTGGAAAAACGCGCTGACCGCGTCTTTGATGCCTTGTTCGATGCCTGTACTGCTGATGAGGAATGTAATCGCAGCTACCCGAATTTGAAACAGGTATTTTATCAGACGGTGGATGATCTTGAGAAAACACCTGCTGAATCCGAAGTTTATGATCCGAACACCAATGAAATGCGTCCGGCCCTGATTGACGGCGATACGCTGATTAGTTATCTGTTTCAACTGCACTATGCAACTGCGTTCATACCTGACCTGCCAGCGCAAATCTACAATTTTAGTAAGGGAGACTTCAGCTACTTTACGAACTACGCCGGATATTTCTTTCTGGATCAAACCTTTGCCGATGCTCAATACTGGGCAACGAATTGTTCGGACGACCCCGCACCAACCGAAGTAGATGGCATCGATAACACGGATATTAGCCCCGAAGTGATTGCGTGGAATGAAGGCGGTGATGCGGCTACCATTGAGGCCTGTAAAATAATTGATGTACCGCAGCTCGATGCGAGCAGCGATCAACCCATTACCTCGTCGGTTCCCACTTTGGTGTTGGAAGGTCAGTTTGATCCGATAACCCCGCCAGTGTTCGGTGAGCGAGTCGCTTCCAATCTGCCGAACAGCTTCTATTTCGAGTTTCCGGGTATCGGTCATGGCTCGTTCACTGCGGAATGTCCGGACACTATTGTTTCACAATTTCTGGATGATCCGACGAAGCAGCCTGATGCGTCCTGTATTGCATCCATGCCTGTCGAATTTGTGACTCCTTTGACGACCGTGACTATGGTCGACTATCAGAATAGCGACCTTGGCATTGCGGGACTTATGCCGAAAAACTGGAGAGAAGTTTCCCCCGGCATTATTCAGCGTTACCTAATAACCGATGCGCCGTTCATTGGCTACCGTGTGCCAGATGACGGCCTTGAAGGGTATACCAAGCGCATCATCATGGGTGGTTATGGTTATGATAAGCTGCCGGAACCCGCGGATACTATTGAAACGAAAAGTAATGGTCTGACATGGAATCTCTATGAGATTGAGGGTCAGGGGTTGTTTGCGATGTTTGCCTTCACCGAGGCGAAAGATGGAACAGCTTATATCGCTGTCGTGGGCGGATACACCGAGGAAGAACGCATCTTGTTGGTCAAGGATGCGTTATACCCCGCACTCGAAGCGTTCACCCTGCTTCAATAGTTTTGCGCGCGGAGTGGATGCGAACAGTGTCCACTCCCATTGTTATTTGCGGTAGAATAGATTTATCGTCATTGGGTGTAAGGACTTAATCCATGACCGACAAGGAATATGTAGTTTTATTGGATTTACGTGTAAAACCAGAAACACGCAAGCAAATAGAGGAATTGGCTCATCGCCGAGGTTACGATACCACCGATGATTATGTTTATGCCTTAATCGCCTCTGATGCTGTTGCTCTTGGTGAGCCTCTTGATCTTGACGACGAAGGTGATCCCATTGAGGATTTCCGACAGGGGTGGAAGGATGCAATGACAGGTAACACCTTGCCAGCGTCGGCGCTCTGGGACATTGCGGATGACGACTGAGCATCCAGTTAATGTCGAACTTTCTGAACGATTCCAAAAAGTCGTCAAACGGCTGCTTAAAAAATACAAGAATATCCAGCATGATGTCCAAGACTTAATTGACCAATTGAAAGAGGGTCGTACTCCCGGTGATCGGTTGCAACACGTTCATCATCTGGTCTACAAAGTACGTGTTAAAAACACCGATGCTGCCAAGGGGAAAAGCGGCGGCTATCGCGTCATTTATTATGTGAGGACAGCGGAGAGGGTAATACTAATTACGCTTTACTCGAAAATGGAGCAAATCGACATCAGCGCCGATGAAATACAGCAATTGATAGCTGATTACGAACAGTCTGGCGAATGATTGTCTAAAACTGCACCGCGTTCAATTCTTTTTCCCGTACCTGCCAATCGGGCATGTACTGGCTCATCATCGCTTTGAAATCCTTGCCGTGATTGAAAACCCGCAAGTGTACTAACTCATGCACAACTACATATTCGGCAAGGTGCGGCGCGACCCAAGTCAGGCGTGTGCTGAGGGTGATGTTCTCACGGCTGGAGCATGACCCCCATTTGCGCGTCATATCGCGGAAGCTGATGCGCTTCGGCTGTAAATCCATTTGTGCTGCCCATGCATTCACCATCGCAATAATGTCTTCGCGGCTGGTTTGGACGCTGGGAATCGGCGGCGCTTTACCACCAAGCTTTTGCAAGCCAGAATGGATGAACTCGGTCACTTTGGGGTTATCAGGACGCATCCAGCGGGGAATGTAAACCTCAAAGCCGCCGGGAACGGGACGCATCATCAAGCTGCGGCGGTGCTGGCGACGAATGGTGATATTAAGATCGGGAGGGAGGGTCGGGGTAGTTGCATCACCCCGACCAAGAATACTCTTCAACGAGAAGCGAGGACTCATTTAACCGGCGCAGGCTCCATGCTCAAACTTTCAACTGCATCCATCATGGCGTGGAATTGGGGGATGTAAAGCTGCTGTTTGGCATCGCTCATGGCGACCGGTGGGTTTGGATGCACTTCGACCATCAGGCCGTCCGCACCGCTAGCTTTGGCGACGCGTGCCAACGGAAGCGCGATGTCACGGCGACCAGCCGAATGTGAAATATCTACGATGATCGGTAAGTGCGATTCGAGCTTCATCACAGCGACACCACCAATATCGAGTGTGTTGCGGGTGGCTTTTTCGAAAGTGCGGATCCCGCGTTCAATCAGGATCACGTTGGGATTGCCACTGCTGACAATGTACTCGGCTGCGTATAGAAATTCTTCGAGGGTGGCGGAAAGGCCACGCTTCAGGAAGATCGGTTGGCGAACATGACCCATCGCCTTCAGCAAGAAGCTGTTTTGCATATTGCGTGCGCCAACCCAGAAAATATCCACATAATCGGACATCATCGAAATTTGGCTGGCATCCATGATTTCGCTGGTGATGAACATATTATATTTGTTGGCGACCTGACGGGCGATTTTCAAGCCGGGTTCACCCATGCCTTGATAGTCATAGGGAGAGGTGCGGGGTTTGAAGATCATACCGCGTAAGATTTTGACCCCACGAGTGGCAAGAGCCGCCGCAGTTTCATCCATCTGCTCATAACTTTCGACGGCGCAAGGGCCGCTGACGATCTGGAAGCCACCATCACCAAACTTGGTTACACCATCGGGCATGGTGACGATGGTGCGTTCATCGGCTGATTTGCGTTGAACTAGAATCTTGGCCTTCGATTCTTTTTCTTCCAGCGCCAGCGAGGCACGAAAAATTTCTTTGAAAAGGGCTTTAATTGTTTCGTTACTAAACGGGCCTTTATTATTTTGCTCAAGTGAGGTGAGCATTTGCGACTCGCGCTGGGGATCGTAAAAGGTGGTACCAGCCTGTTGTTGAAGCTTGCCAATGTCCGAAGCGAGAACAGCGCGTTGGTTTAACAATTCGAGAATTTTCAGGTTAATGACATCAACCTGCGACCGAAGTTCCTGCATACTACTGTCTGCCATAATTCCCCTATCCCATCATTTTTAGTCCTCTAGTGCCTTGATTATACTGTGCTGATGGGGCATGTGGCGAGTTAGAAAATGGGCGAAATTATCAGGGTGTGCAAATATCGCAAATCGCGTTGTCTTGAAATTGGGTTCAGCCTATAATCTCGGCGCAGACTTTTCATACTTTTATCACACAATAGAGCATTATTTTGACCACAAGTGTCAGGCTTGAGCAAGAACCAACGGCTGCATTTCAGGCGAAGTGTTTGGATGTGGCAAATGAGTGGGAAACGGGAAGGATGCCTTACCCCGAAGCGGTGCAAGCATTAGCCGAACTGGCGGGGGATGCTTTCAATCGGGGTCATTTGGCGGATCAAGGGCGGGTTGAGCAGGTCGTCGGTTATATGGAGGGCGCGCGGGGAAACCTGAACATCAGCATTCACCATTTTGAACGCGCTCGTGCATCATACATCCAGATAAACAATACGATTCGGGTTGCGATCTGTGATATGAACATTGGCGAATGTTATCGGGATAAGGGCGATTTTAAGCGGGCATTGGCTCTATACGGTAAGGCTTATGACGCGTTTAAGGCTCATGATGATATTGAAAATCAGGCCTTCGCACTCAGTAATCGTGGGCAGGCGTGGTTGGGAATGGGGCGGGTGGATAAGGCTCATGAAGATTTGATGGCTGGATTAGAGCTGGCGGCACAGATTCCAGCAGCGGTTCGGGATCGAAGCATGTTGATTTGTGAGGTCAATTACGCGCTTGCACGATTATTCATTAAGCGTGACCGGATCGGGATGGCTTGGGAAGCGGCGGTACGGGCGTACGATGTGGCGCAGGAACATTCATATGCGTTTGAGAAAGGGTTCGCTAATCGGGCATTGGCGGAGGTGATTAGTTTGGGTGGTGCTCCTCCACTGGATAAGCGTTTTGTGAACGACGCGAATGTTTATTTTCAAGCAGCTAACGACGCATTTCTCGAAATCCATGCCGAGGGTGAAATTGCCCGAACCATGTACGCACATGCACTCAGTCTCTTGCGGGATGGTCGGCGGATGATGGCAGCCCGGAAACTCCAATTGGCGATGATTATTTTCACACAGTTGGGCATGGTAGATGACGCGGCGCAGGCAGCAGAAATGCAGTTAAAAGTATTATAAATTAGCCCGTTCAATTGTTTGCAGTTTTTGTGTCATTAGTGGCAATTACTGTCAATTTCCTGCTGAAATGGCGGGCGGGAAGCACGGGGGAAACCGCTGAATCGACACAAACTAGAGGCGGGAAGTTCGGCTAATGCTGCCGAGCGACGCGGTTCGCCCGGGTATGTCTGCCGCGTCGCAAATGTCGGTGTCGCAGCCGCGGCAATGAGGGAGTTATTCGCGGCCGGGTGGTTTGCTGAAGTGATCTACTGGTTGCCATCGAATACCTATTCAAGATCAAATCCCAAATGCTTGCAGTATTAACCCATAACACGAACATATGTTCAATTTGTCAAGCCGGAAAATTGCGACTCTATGCGCGAATCGGTTAAGGCGGTGGGGGTATGGTTGCGACTTCGGGGACAGTTTCGTCTTTGGGCTGCACCTGTACGACCTTACCGTAAATCCACTTGAGTTGATTATCAAAGTCGCGAACGAGATACCACGTTTCGTAATTCACGATGGTCTTGGCGATTAAGACCAGATAGTCATTTACACGAGCTGAACCCACAATCGCATAGTCACTGCCGGGGCCGGAACGCAGATTTGCACCTGCCAAAATATGTACCTGAAGCACGATGACGGTCGGCGTAACGGTCGGCAGTTGCAGGGACTTGAGCACCGTTTCATCAGGAACATCACTGGATACGAAGTCGCGGGCGCAGCGAAATCCGGAGACATTATTGCGGGCATCGGGACGCTGCGGGACGCGCAAACTGGCACGAATGACGACTCGCCCTTGAAGCCACGAGCCACCTCGCATGATGCGATCATTGGTGTCATCGGTGCTGTCTTCGCGCCCATCGTTGGCGATATAGGGATAGGGACGTGCCAGCGTACTCGTCCATTCATAGACGTTGCCAAGCATATCAACCGCGCCGACCCAACTCGTACCAGTGGGATGGATGCCTACTTCTTCGGTACGCCTGCCGGAGTTTTCCCCAAAGACCAAATTGTTGGCAATAAAGTCGTTACCCCACGGATAGATCAGGTTATCGGGGCCACGCGCGGCATATTCCCATTCGGCTTCAGTGGGCAGACGCAAGCCGAGACTTGTGCAGAAATTGGACGCCTCGAACCACGTAACCTGCTCACGCGGATAAGTTGCACCCTGCCACGCACCATATCCCCCGTATTGACCGTTGGTGATCTCGGTTCGGCTCATCCAATAGGGGTGGTCAAAACACTGCTGATTAATCGGTGCTTCGTTATCGCGTTGTTTGCCGTCGCTGCCCATGTTAAAGCAGCCAGCAGGCACGAGTACGAGGTCAAGTCCGTAGCCGTGATAGGTTCCGACCGGCTCCCATTCGTCGTTGTGGGTAATGGGTTTCAGACTGCTGAGACCGGCGACAATCGGCGTAGCGGACGGGGTTAAAGTCGCTGTTTCGGTTGCGGTGGGAGTCGCGGATGGCGTTGCGGTTAGCGAGGGTGTAGCGGATGGTGTGTGGGTCTCGGTCGCCGTGGGTGTTGGTGTATAAGTTTCGGTATAGGTGGCAGTGGGTGTCGCTGAAGCGGTCACGGTCGCTGTTGACGTGGCGGAGGCCGTTATGGTGGCGGTTGGTGTTTCGGTTGATGTGGGAGTCGGTGTCAACGTATCGGTCGGTGTTGGCGTAGGCGTAACCGTCAGCGAGGGTGTAACGGTGGGTGACGGTGTGACCGTCAGCGTGGGTGTCGATGTTGTTGTAGGTGTGTCGGAAGGCATTGTTGTGGGTGAGGCCGTGTCGGTCGGTGTGGGTTGCAAGAGCAGCCCTGAAAGCCCACGCGGATTGCTGCCAATCAACAGCAAGGAAATGACAATAATCGTCCCGATGATGCCCGCGATCCACGTCGGCAGATTGTTCCCCGGCCTCATCTGGCGCTTCACCATTTGGCTGGGCGCTGTCGTCGGTGACTGGATAAGTCTACCGGGCGTAACAGTCGGTGTGTTATCCAGCAAGGGTGTGACCGTTGGCTTGCTTCTGATGCCGGATAACCCTACGGATTGTGAGTCGTCCATAATGGGTGTGCGGCTGCCCAAGGCGCGGGCGAAGGCTTCGGCAAAGGCCGTACAGGACGGATAGCGGTCGTCAGCTTTTTTGGCTAAGGCTTTCTCGACACAGGCTTCAATAGCAGCCGGAATATCGGGGCGTAGATTGCGCAGTGGCGGAAGCGGATCGTTGATGTGCATCCACGCGGTTTTCATAGGCGTGTCGGCAACGAAGGGCACGCGACCGGAGAGCGTTTCGTAGAGGGTTATGCCCAGCGCATACTGGTCGGTAGCAGGCGGGATATCCTCTTCGCCCAGACACTGTTCCGGACTCATGTAATTGGGCGTGCCAATCATCATATTTCTGCCGGTCAGGTTGCCATCGGAGCCGACAGTGCGGGCGATGCCGAAATCACTGAGGTAAGCATTACCCGATTTGTCCAAAAGGATGTTACTGGGTTTGACATCGCGATGCACGACACCGTTTTCGTGGGCGTAGTCCAATGCACTGGCAATTTGCGTCAGTATTTTGCTGATGTCGGACAGTGGAATACTGCCCTGTCGCATCCGATCCGCCAGCGTACCCGTTTCCATGAGGCGCATAACCATATAGGGCACATTCTGGTCTTCGCCATAGGCAAAGAGCGGCAAAATGTGCGGGTGTCCTAATTTGGCAATCGAACGGGCTTCGCGCTCAAAACGTTCACGCAGGGTTGCGTCAGTGGCGTATTGTTCGGGCAGGAACTTGATGGCAACATAACGGTCGGTTTTAGGATCATAGGCTTTGTAGACAGCAGCCATGCCTCCTTCACCGACTCGCGAGATTATCTCGTATGTTCCAACAGTTCGACCGATCATAATGATGGTGTTTGTAAGCTGTAAATATATGAAGGCCGAAATTGTAATTCACTAACGAGCAGCACGCAATGAATTGAAGCCGTTTTCAGAAATTTTTCGTAGCGCGGAAGCTATTTTGGTCGTATTAAGTGCTGTCAGTGTTGGATGGTATGGTAACCGTAGGGTTTGAATACGGTTTGCATCAGGGTAGCCTGCCGCAGATTGGGTATGCTGGGACAAAAGTACATTAGTACTATGCCCATTTAGAGAAAGCTACCCATCATGAAGGAGAAGTTCGGACACCTAAACTTTCTTGTTGTTGCACTGATCGTCATTCTGGTGGTGGCAGGCTGCCAAACAGGGCGAGTCGACAGCGTCAACCTGCTCTTGCAGCCCGATAGCCCAACTATGGTTTCTTTCCCCCTGTTAGCCGCTTCACAAATATATGATTTTACGGCAGATGCCCAACTCCCGATTCAGATTAACCTGACACCCATCACCCGCACCCTGATCTTTACGGCTGAACTGCGGGATGAACGCGGTGGGTTGATGGCAACTGTGGCGAGCAGCACTATCCAAAATGCAGTGCTGACGGTTGACCCCGGCACGCAGCGCTATCAGGTGGTGATTAAGTCAGACAATACGACCTTACAGGGGATACTTTCGATGCAGGTGGCACGTAGCAACACGATTGTTGATACAACCACCGCCATGAGATTTGCCGCACCAGTCACGCAGCAGCAAGCACCGATTGTGCCGTTTCAACCGGTAGCGTTAACGACTGTCGTGCCGTATGCGCCGTGTTCGGTGACCAGCAGCAGCGGCGTAAACATCAATTTGCGTAGTGGGCCGGGGCTGGATTTCAGCATCGAGGGCACACTGGTTTATGGAACCGCTTTAAGTGTGAACGGGCACAGCAATGGTTGGTATCAGGTGATCGATAATGGACGGACTGTGTGGGTTTCTGGCAGCGTGACGAGCACCAGCGGGGATTGCAGCGCTGTGCCGGATGTTACGCCGCCAGTACTCGATACCGGTACCGTGCAACTGGTCATCGCTGATTACGGATGGGGCAGTGTGACCGAAAATATTGAGTCGAATTCTTTTCATTCAAATGACCTGATTGTGATTTCAGCACCGAATGCGTCCGACGCACAGCAAGCCTATCAAGAAATTGCGCTCACGCTGATTTGTTCCGGTAGTGGAGAAGACAGCCTGCGCTGGGGCGCAAGCGAGCAACCGACACTCAAGTGCGGCAGTTCGGTGGTTATGCCGCTGACTGCCCGTTACCGCCAGCAGGAGATCGCAGTTACGATGCCACCGACAGCGATTTCAACCAGCGTACAATATACATTGATGGCGGCGCGACGCGGTTAACACTATGAAGCAATCGTTAGGCAGGCGTAAGCATGAGAGGAACTGTTAGATTGAGTCTCATTAGCGCTATCGTTTATTCCTCGTTGAGGAAAGCTAGTCTTGAAGTTTCAAAATGGCTCGGCTATACTACCGCCACGCTGAAAGGCGAGGTTAGCCAAGGTAGCTCAGTTGGTAGAGCAACGCACTGAAAATGCGTGGGTCCCCGGTTCAAGTCCGGGCCTTGGCAAACATGAGAAAGCTCATCAATTTGATGGGCTTTTTTGTTGTCAAGTTCTGGCGGCGTTAGAAAATTGTTATATAATGCCTGTAGGGCGAGTTACGGCTAACAATAGTCAGATGGAGTGGGTTATGTGGTTGCGGCGACTGGCTGTATTGTTTCTGTTGATAATTGGTCTGGGTGTGCTTATGCATCCTGCACAGGCGCAAACCAGTGATCCTGCATGTCCTGCATTGGTTGAACTGGCGCTTTCACAAGTGGGTAATAATTGTGGCGATTTAGGTCGTAACAGTGCCTGTTACGGTTTTAACCGATTGTCGGCTGCGTTCAATCAAGCAGTTGATGTCGATCTGTTTACACGGCCTTCTGACCGTACCGAACTGGCACTTCTGAAAAGCATCCAAACTGCGCCACTTGATTTAGGGTTGGGGCAGTGGGGCATCGCGGTCATGAATGTGCAAGCCAATGTGCCGGACACACTGCCGGGGCAGGCGGTAACATTTTTGCTGCTTGGAGACAGTGAGATTGAAAATGCCGTGCAGACCAGCGCTGAAAGTGTGCAATCTGTGACGGTGATTTTGCAGGCGGCGACTGATTTACGCGGTGGCGCACAGGCGACCAGCGCGATCATTGGCAAGTTGGCGGCGGGAACAGTGGTGGATGCCGATGCGATCAGTGATGATGGCAGCGCTATCCGGCTAAATGTCGAAGGGGCAGGTGGTTGGGTCAACCGTGACGCGGTTAATGCCAACCCAACGCTGGACAATCTGCCGAAAGTGAAACCCAACAGTGACTCGCCAATGCAGTCCTTTTATTTTCGTACACGACCGGGCAGTAACCTGAGCTGTGCCCAAACGCCATCCGTGTTAGCCATTCAAAGCCCGCAGCATTTGAAGGTTAACCTGACTGCAAACGGCGCCGATATTGAATTGGGGTCTTTGGTGACCTTGCAGGTGCTGCCGGATGGCAAAACCATGCAGATCACCACACTGGACGGCGAAGCAATCGTCAACAAGGGGAAACCTGACGAGGTACGCATTCCCGCCGGTTCGACTTCAAGCCATTGTTTGAGTGAGCCGCAGGATCTTGGGATTGATAATCAGGCCAATGACCAGACCTTGGGCACGGATTGCCAGTGGGATCAACCCCGTTCGGCAACGGTGATCGAACTGGAGCAGGGGCAAACGGCACAGGCCATTTTGGATCGGTTAGGGTTAACGCCGCTTCAACCGATAATCACACCGGAACCGACCACCGAATCGGTGACACCGGTGCCAACACCGACATCCGTACCACCGCCGACTGAATGTCCGATGGGAACCAATATCCGGCATGTGGTAGTGGCGGGTGAAAATCTGTATCGAATCAGCGTGCGTTATAAGACCAGCATGGGTGCGATTATGGCAGCCAACGGGATTACCAATGCCGAGCGAATCTTCACCGGACAAAATCTAATTATCCCGTGCGGTGTAGACACGGGGATACCGTCCCTGCCGCAGATACCATCGGGGCCGCCGATTGTGCCAACCGGGGTTGACTGCCGCCCTTTCCGGGCGACATCCCCACTGGACGGCCTGAACTACGGATCAAATACCTTCTATTGGGATGGCGCGGTTGGTGTGACTAGCTACCGCGTTAACATCTATGGGATTGATGAGGCCGGTGGCAGGTTGGTGCGGTCATTCGACTCACGCGGGACTGTCACCAACTTGACGGCAGACATAACCGTTCAAACGACGGGTTATGGTTTCAAGTTTGCGTGGGATGTGCAGGCGCTATTGAACGGCGTGGTTGTCTGTAACTCGGCAAGGGCGACTGTGCCGCGCGGTGCGCCACCCGACAGCGGAAGTCCGGTCGTTAGCGCCCCACCCGGTTTTACGGCAACATGGGGATGCAGCGGCGCTTTCACGTTCAAGGTTGATTTTTCAGGAGCGCCAGCAGGCACAACCAGCGTGGTTGTTAATTACAGCGTTCTTTCGGGGGGTGTCCCTGCTGGGCCGATGACCGGTTCAGTTCCGCCTGATCCCGGTAGCGTGGTGTTCATTGGCACGAGCACGGGTACAATTACCGGCGGTTCGATTACGGCTAATCCTTCGTCTACCACATTGGCGCTGCCGGGCACATTGACCTGTTAGCACCGCGATCAAAAATCTCATACGAGGGGCAGGCTAATCGTTTGCCCTTCTCTTACCCCTGATACCCCTGTTTTTAACCGTTTCAGATTGTCATATTACAGGCCGAAATAGACTTGTTTAGAACTATTAACATACCTATATCTAAACGTATGCTGCATCCATCGTCTAACCTGAGTTACAATTAAAAGACGATGTAGTTTCAAGATAAACGAAAGATAGGCGCTTATGCGTAGACTTCCACTGATCATCTCGGTTTTCATTGCTGTGTTTTTACTCACAATGACCCTTCAACGCGGATTGACACAGGATGGATCGAATTCGTGCCTAACGCTGGTCAAGCAGGCTTTGGAAGCCGTGGGGAATAACTGCGGTGGGTTGGGTCGCAACAGCGCCTGTTATGGCTTCAACCGTGTTAACGCCACCTTCAGCGGTTATGTGACCGAGGATTTCTTCAGCAGTCCGTCCGACCAGACCAGTTTGAAACTACTTGAGTCGATTGACACGGCAGCATTGAATGAGACTATCAACGAATGGGGGGTGGCGGTGATGAGCGTTCAGGCCAATATCCCCAATTCACTGCCGGGGCAGGCGATCTCTTTTATATTGCTGGGTGATGTGACGGTCGATAACGCCGTTCCAGCCGAGGCAGCGGTTGAGGCCGCCTCGACACCGATAGATGTGACTACTATCAACGAATCCAATATCCGGACGCTGCCGACAACCAAATCGAACATCATTGGCAGTGTGGGCGGCAGCACAGCCTTGAGTGCGGATGCCATCAACCCGACCAAAGATTGGGTACGGGTGGTGTTTAAGGATTCGACACCGGGTTGGATCAGCCGTGCGCTGGTAAAGACTGATGGTGATCTGGATAGTCTGCCGGTGTTTGCCAACGACAGCCAGACACCGATGCAAGCCTTTTACTTCCGTACCGGCATCGGTTCGCCAACCTGCACCAAAGCGCCGGATGTGCTTGTGGTACAGGGGCCGGAGAAAGTGGCAGTGGACATCACAGCCAACGGAGCCAACATCAACATTGGTTCGACGATTGGTTTGCGGTCATTAGATGGCAACCAGATGCAGGTGTTTACCATCAGCGGTGAGGCCACGATAAATGGGGTTAAAGTTCCGGCAGGGTTCACTACTACGGTGCAATTGAGCGACGATGGTAAGAGTGTAATCGGTGAACCGAGCGAGCCGCGTCCACTGACACAGGAAGAATTAGACGAACTGAATTGGTTGGAAGGTATTCCGGTTGATATTTTGAATTATCCGATAAATATCCCTGACCACCCCTTTAAGCCGAGCGTTACCATTTTTGTTCCGTCAAATGGCAGCAGCGGGCAGGGTGTTCCGCCGCGAGCTGTTGATTGCCGTGGGTTCAAGCTGACCTCACCGTTGGACGGATTGAATTATGGCATGAACAGCTTCTATTGGGATGCCGCGCCGGGTGCAACCAGTTATCGTGTGAATGTAGAGGGTGCGGGGTCGAAAGAAGTTGACGCGCCAATTACGACCTCCGACTTTGATATATCGGGTGCTGGCTTTAATCCGCAGCTCACATGGTCGGTAGATGCTTTGTTCAATGGTCAGGTGGCGTGCAGCAGCCAGTCGGTGACTATTCCGCGCCAGTGGGCTCCACCTCCACCCGTGGAAGTACCGCCGCCTGCCGGTCCATTTTTGGCAACGTGGTATTGTGATTCAATGTCATTTACGGTGAATTACGGCAGTTTGCCAGCCGGTACAACCAGCGTCACCATTAATTACAGTTCTGCCTCGACATTTCTGTTTCCGGGTTCAGGTGCAATTTCATCCGTTCCGCCTGATCCGGGCAGCTTTGTTTTTTCGAGTTACCCATCAGGCTCATACAATCTGACAGGCGGCTCGGTGGTTGCAAATCCCGGTGGAGAAGTGGTTGGACTGCCAGATTTGGCCTGTTCATAGGCAGGGAAGTTGATTAAGTAATAGGGCGCTACGAAAGTGTGCGCCCGTTTTTATAGGTGTAATAATGCAAAGACGATTAATAACTTTTATATGTCTGCTGCTAACCTTTTCGGCGTTGGCCTTTAGTACCCAGCGCGGATATACACAGGATAGCAGTAGTGACTGTCCAACGTTGGTCAAGCAGGCTTTGGAAGCCGTGGGGAATAACTGCGGCGGGTTGGGTCGCAACAGCGCCTGTTATGGCTTCAACCGTGTTAACGCCACCTTCAGCGGTGATGTGACCGAGGATTTCTTCAGCAGTCCGTCCGACCAAACCAATTTGAAACTGCTTGAGTCGATTGACACCGCCGCGTTGAACGAAACCATCAACGAGTGGGGTGTGGCGGTGATGAGCGTCCAAGCCAACATCCCTAATTCGCTGCCGGGGCAGGCGATTTCGTTTATCTTGCTGGGCGATGTGACGGTTGATAATGCCGTACCAGCCGACGCAGCGGTTGAGCCAGCCGCCATCCCGATTGATGTAACTACCATAAATGACTCGAATATCCGGACGCTGCCGACAACCAAATCGAACATCATCGGCAGTGTGAGCGGCAGCACGGCCTTGAGTGCGGATGCCATCAATCCGACTAAGGATTGGCTGCGGGTAGTGTTTGATGACTCGACACCGGGTTGGATCAGCCGTGGATTGGTGAAAACAGAAGGTGATCTGGATAGTCTGCCGGTGTTTGCTTCTGGCAGCCAGACACCGATGCAGGCGTTTTATTTCCGTACCGGCATCGGTTCGCCATCTTGCACCAAAGCGCCGGATGTGCTGGTGGTACAGGGGCCGGAGAAAGTGGCGGTGGACATCACAGCCAATGGAGCCAATATTAACATCGGTTCCACGATTGGTTTACGGTCATTGGATGGCAACCAGATGCAGGTGTTTACCATCAGCGGCGAGGCTACGGTGAATGGCGTGAAGGTTCCGACAGGGTTCACGACCATTTTGCAGATGAGCGACGATGGCAAGAGTGTGATCGGCGAGCCGAGCGAACCGCGTCCATTGACACAGGAAGAATTGGATGAGATGGACTGGTTCGAGCAGATACCCACCAGTATTCTGAATTACCCGATTTTTATCCCGACCGAGCAGGATGCCCCAATCGTCCCGTTGAACAATCCGGTGAATAACAACAACACCATCGTCAACAATGTGCCAGCGGCGCGCGGTGTGGATTGCAGCGGGTTCAAGCTGACCTCACCACTGGATGGGTTGAACTTTGGCATGAACAGCTTCTATTGGGATGCAGCACCGGGGGCAACCAGTTATCGTGTGAATGTCGAAGGTGCAGGGTCGAAAGAAGTTACAGCACCGATTACAAACGCCAACTTCGATATATCGAGCGCTGGTTTTGGCCCGCAGCTCTCATGGTCGGTGGATGCGTTGTTTAACGGGCAAGTTGTGTGCAGCACCGCGTCGGTGACGATCCCGCGCCAGTGGGCACCGCCACCGCCAGCGCCACCCGAACAGCCGCCGTTTGGGGCTTCATGGGAATGTGGAGAATACGCTTATACGGTGAAATATGGTGGTTTGCCAGCGGGTACGACGAGTATAATCATTAATTTTAATACCACTGATGGCGAACCCAGCCAACCACCGCCTATAGTTGTTTCTGTGCCGCCGGAATCTGGATTTATAACGGTCGATTCTTATACCGGAACATTTACTTTATCGAGCGGATCAATTGTTGCTGAACCTTCCGGTTTGGCGGTTGGTCTACCGGATTTGACCTGTGATTCAGGGATGCCTAGCTAGAGTATAAGATTCGCCTGCATACTGCGTGTGTTTGCAGTAGGAGCCAAATAACTGTACAGTGGGCGCACAAGCAAGTGCGCCCTTTTTAATGAGTAGGTGCGAATATGAAAAGACGATATGTAACCGTTTTATGTTTAATGATTACCCTAATGGTGCTGGCTTTTAGTACAAAGCCGGGCTTTACGCAGGATACCAGCGGCGGAACCTGCCCGACAATTGTGAAGCAGGCATTGGAGGCGATTGGCCCGAACTGCGGCGGCATTGCCCGCAATACAGCGTGCTATGGCTACAACAAGGTTGGCGCGACTTTTTCGGACATCGTGGCTGATGATTTCTTCATCAAACCGTCTGATCAAGCCATGCTCAGTACAGTGGCATCATTGACGACTGCGCCCCTGGATACCGAACTTGACGAGTGGGGTGTGGCAGTTATGAATGTGCAAGCCAATATCCCCGATTCGCTGCCAGGGCAGGCGGTACGATTTATCTTGTTGGGCAATGCCCAGATGGATAATGCGGTAGTGCCGCCTGATGCGCAGGCGGTGGTTGAGCCGATTACCGTTACGGTTACCACTGGATCGAATGTGCGCAGCGGACCGACCCGTAATGCCAATGTGGTCGGTGGTGCTTCGGCAGGTACTGAATTGGTGGCTGACGGTTTGAGCGATGATGGTCAGTGGGTACGGGTGGCCTATAGTGATAGTGTGATCGGTTGGATAAGCCGCACGCTGGTTAGAAGCACGTCGGATATTGACAGCCTGCCAGTTGTGGATGGTGTGCCGCAAACCCCGATGCAAGCCTTCCGACTAAAAACAGGCGTAAGTGATTTGACTTGTGCTGACGCACCTTCGCTCCTAATGGTACAGGGGCCGAAAGATGTCAAGATTCAGATCAATGCCAACGGGGTTGATGTTGAACTTGGCTCGACTCTTGTGTTTCAAACAACCGACAAGAATACCTTCAAGATAGCCACAATTGATGGTACCGGACGCGCGGGCAATCTGGTGATTCCGGCGGGTTATAAGACCGAAGCACCTTTGAATGATGAAGGCGATGTGGAAGGTCGGTTTGGCCCGGTGCTGCCCCTGACCAAGGAAGAATTGGAACTCCTGCAAACGTTGGAAAATATCTCGCCGGATGTGCTGAATTATGATGTGAATGTGCCGGATCGGGTCGTGCCGGTTGCGCCGCGCCCGACTGCTGTACCAACATCCGATTCACCGACCGTTGTCACAGGCGGCAACGCGGATTGCAGCAACTTTAAGGCCACTTCACCAGTGGATGGGTTGAACTTTGGTGTCAATACTTTCTATTGGGATCCAGCGCCGGGGGCGACCACCTACCGGCTGCATGTTGTTAATTTTGGCACGATTGACAGTTCATCTACCAATGCGACCTATGACCTGTTTGATGCCGGTATCCAATTCGAGATGTCGTGGTTTGTCGAAGCACTGGTTGATGGGCAGGTTGCGTGTACCTCGCAAACGGTAACCATCCCACGAGAGGCCAACCCACCGCCATTTACTGCAAGCTGGCAGTGTGGGCCAAACCCCGGACAGGTAACGGTGAATTATCAAAATGCGCCGCCGGGATCGACGTCAGTGGCGATTCAAATCTACTCGTTGCAACTGACGGATACCAAACCTGTCCCTCCCCGTTCAGGTTCAGCGGTATATGATAAATTCTATGGTGGGGGGGGCGCTGTGACGGCCTCTGGTGGACAAAGTGTTGGCTTGCCGGATATATCTTGCCGGACAGCAACAGGTTAATAGGCATTTCGTTAAGGGGCAGGTTTAACACTTGCCCCTCTGTTATTTGAATGCGCACCTAAAATATCTTTTTTCGGAGCTTATAAATGGATTTTTCGATACCTGCCCACGTTCAGGATATTGCGCGTCGGGTGCGACAGTTTGTGGATGTCGAGGTGATACCCCTCGAATCGCTGGTCGATAACCATGAAGATGGGATTACGCCGGATGCATTGGCAACCTTGCGCGCTAAGGCTAGGGCATCCGGTATTTTTGCGCCGCAGCTGCCATTAGATCTGGGTGGGTTAGGACTGACGCTAGAAGAAATCGTGCCGGTGTTTGAGGCAGCAGGACGGAGTGTGCTGGGGCCATTGGCATTGAATTGTTCCGCGCCGGATGAAGGCAACATGCATCTGCTGCATCTGTTTGCCAGCGCTGAGCAAACCGAACGCTATCTGAAGCCGCTTGCAGCAGGTGAAACGCGCTCGGCCTTCGCCATGACCGAGCCTGCACCGGGTGCAGGTTCTGACCCCACCATGCTCCAAACGCAGGCCAAACAGGATGGCGACGACTGGATTATCAATGGTCACAAGTGGTTCACCAGCGGGGCAGATGGCGCGGCGTTCCTCATCATCATGGCTGTCACTAATCCAGACGTGCCGACGCATAAAGGATCGACTTTGTTCCTCGCGCCGATTGATGCGCCGGGTATCGAGATCGTGCGGCGGGTGCCGATTATGGGCGGTAACGACCCCGGTGGACACTGTGAGATTCTTTTTCATGATTTGCGCTTGCCATCCAGCGCCATTTTGGGTGAGGAAGGGCAGGGCTTCGCATTGACGCAGAAGCGGCTCGGTCCGGCACGCATGACGCATTGTATGCGCTGGACGGGCATCGCCCAACGGGCATTGGAGATCGCGACTCAGTACGCAACCGAACGGCAGGCATTCGGCAGCGCCCTCAGCGGTCACCAGTCGATTCAGTGGATGCTAGCGGACTCGGCAACAGAACTCCATGCGGGGCGCTTGATGATTCAGCATACGGCATGGCTGCTGGCGCAGGGGCATGATGCGCGGCAGGAGTCATCCATGTGCAAGGTGTTTGTGGCAGAGTCTGTCAATAAAGTGCTGGATAGGGCGATACAGATTTGCGGTGCAAAGGGCATTTCGCGCGATTTGCCCTTAAGCCGCTGGTACGAAGCCGCCCGCGCCTTCCGGATTTACGATGGCGCATCCGAAGTACACCGCATGGTGATCGCGCGGCAGGTAGTCAAACAATATGGGGGCAGTTAGCGTCAAACTAACCAACTTTGAAAATGACTTAAGGTTTGAGAAGAATGGTTCAATTTAGAATGAAACCAGCACTATTTCATTCACTGAAAGGGTACTGATGGATCAAGAAACTGCTGATGCTGAAATATTTCTAATAAAGCCACCTCATCGGGATTTTGTGCTTGGCAAAAGCAAAAAGTTAAATCGAAGCGGCGCATTTGGTATCGGATGTATCTCACTGTTCATCAGCATATTTGTGTTGCTTGGCGTGGTATTTCTGGCTTTCACAGTTCGTGAGACCATAGAGTGGTACACGATAAGTCAACGAGGTGTAGTGAGTAACGCCCAATACATTCACCGGCGCATCTCCAAAAGTGATGACAGCGATACACATTACGTTTCGTTTCAGTACACACATAACGAGAGTGAATATTCTCGCGAACAACAGGTCGATCAGGCCATTTATAATCGTGCCGAGATTGGAGCCACAGTTCAAATTGAATATGTTCCGACTAATCCGCAGATGGCAATAATTGTGGGCACAAATTCTTTCCCACTCGTGCCAATGCTGTTTGTGTTGGTGTGGAACGGTACCGTTTATTTGGTGATCTTTTTGGTTTTGCGACATTATCGACGTAGGGTATTTTTAGAACGAAACGGGAAAATGATCGCCGGAGAAATTCTGGAAGCGACCATAACTGCTGACATTGATGGTGATTTGACAGTGAGTGTCGAATATGTCTTTAGTGTTCCGGATTCCGATAAACGACTCTCGAAAACCGAGCGTGCCACGCGCAACGACCTCAGAAAGCAGAAACTGCCTCCACCCGGAACGCCCGTAGTAATCCTGTATTACAATGAACGGAAATTCATGCTGCTGTAGTAACAATCTACATGTTTATAAAGAAACGAGTCTCTATGGTACGCCCACGCTTGCGTGATTTGGGTATAAATATTGGTGTGATGCCCACCGGACAATATAACGCCATCACTGATGTGCCCGGTGTGCGGGTCGGTCATGCCACCATCATTGCCGATGAACCCCGCATCGCCCGCACAGGTGTGACGGTCATCTTCCCTCGTGAAGAAAATATCTGGGATAACCATGCCTTTGCCGGATTTCATGTGCTTAACGGCAATGGTGACTTCACCGGCACGCACTGGATCGAAGAATCAGGTTTGCTCACGTCACCGATTGCCATTACCAATACCCATCAAGTCGGCATTGTGCGCGATACATTGGTTGCGTATTCGACCGAAAATGAGAGCGTACACGAGTGGGTGATGCCGCTGGTTGCCGAAACTTATGATGGTTGGCTGAATGATATTAACGCCTTCCATGTTAAGCCGGAGCATGTACGGTCAGCCATCGCCAATGCCAGCAGCGGCCCGGTTGCTGAGGGCTGTGTCGGCGGCGGCACAGGCATGATCTGCTACGATTTCAAGGGCGGCATCGGCACATCTTCGCGTCTGGTGGATACACCCAGTGGACGTTTCACCGTCGGCGCGTTAGTGCAGGCCAACCACGGCAATCGTGAATTATTTCGGGTGGATGGCGTACCCGTAGGGCGTGAAATCCCAACGACCGAGATTCCCTCCGGTTGGGATGAAGCACAGGAGCCCAACTCGATTATTGTCATTTTGGCGACGGATGCACCGCTGCTGCCGGGGCAGTGCAAGCGCATGGCACAGCGTGTCACTATTGGTTTGGCGCGGACGGGCTGCGTCGGGCATAACGGCAGCGGTGATTTGTTTCTGGCGTTCTCGACGGGCAACGACATCCCCAATCATTTGAAAGCACCGGTGAGTGTCAAAATGATGCCAAACCCCCACATGAACTGGTTGTTTGATGGTGTTGCCGAAGCTGTCGAAGAAGCGGTGATTAACGCGCTGGTGGCGGCGGATACGACTGTGGGCTTAAAGGGACGTATCGCCTACGCGCTGCCGCATGATCGCTTGCAGGCCGTTATGCAGCGCTATCAGCGACGCTAGCGGGCGAATTTACGAAATTCATAGTACTTTCGTCTAGAATTGATTGTGCGTTGTCTAAAATATGGTAAAGTAAAGATGGTTAATGGTTTGTAAGGGCTAGAAGTCGGTGACTGCTGATAGTGTTTAAAGGGTCATCATGGTCGCTCAAGATAGATTTAACGTCAAATCGTTGGCAGATGAGGTTTTACGAAACCCCAACCCCGGAACCCGCAAGATTGCGCTCCAAGGGTTGAGTATTTACATGACCTACGAACGTATCTTTGAACTGGTTTTCTATGTTAGCCAGCGGGATAGTAACCCCGAAGTACGTGAAACTGCCGCCCAACTACTCGCTATGGCTGATTCCCCAACTTCAAACGTCCAGCAATAAACGCACATTCAGTACCCACGCCAGATACAGCGCCCGCAAGAACAATTTGAATCGTCCGGTGCTGGCATCATCTCCTGCTTCCGGCACAATTTTCAGCGGATAACGCTCGGCCGCATCTTCTGGCGACGGGGTCAGCGTCATGATTTCGTCAGCATTAATATCGCGTCGTATGACGTTAAAGAACATCAACAAAGTTGCCCCATATGATGGTTTGATATGTCCCAACAAAAACAACATTTCAAATAGCTGATTGTTGTTGACCACATATTCACCCAACTGCCGCATGAGTACACTCTGTTCTTCAAAGAACGGCTGCCCCGGCTGGCGCATTGAACTGACCGCCTCTCCCGAAGCTTTGAACTCGCGTAATCCCTGCCGCATCAACATCCACGGCAAGGTTTCATCCGGTACCGGTAACTGTTTCAGCAGCCACAATTCGGCTTCTCTCGAAATTGGATACTCGATCTGCCCGATGCAGCCGAATGGCGCTCCGGTATTGTTGGCAGGGCATCCGGCGCAGTAATGTTCATACGGCAGCAGTTCGTCGGCTTGATCCAGCATATTCTGTACCATGACGACTTTAGTTTCGGCTTCACCGCTGGCAGTGGTGCGTTCAAGTTCAAAGCCGATTTCGGATACCGGACGCATATCGCCATTATCACGGAACAATTTGATGACCGCCTCGGCACGCGCTCGCCCTTTGATACGCTCAAGGATGCCTTCGGTGGTCAGTTCTTGCTTGGGATAGCATTTGTACTCGATGACGTAATCAATAGCCATTTACTTGATTTACCCATGTGTTTTTGTATCGGAATACGGGCAACAATAGCATAGGTTTTTGAGGTTGCATAGGATAGGAGAAGTATCTTTTCCTATGATCTCAATCGGGTATGATATAGGGACGGAATACATGCCCTCCGCACACCACCACAAACCTTTACCGATGATATTGATTACTCTACCCGAAAACTCCAGCGCCGGATGAACGTCTGGTCATCAGTGACGCTGACGACATTGAAACCGGGGGTGTCATCGTCATTTACGGTTTCGCTGGAACCCGGCCACGATTTAAATTGTCCCCAACTGCTGAGTGCGCTGGTGTACAGGATGCCATCTTGCAGCATCTGGATGTTCTGGTGCACATGCCCGAAGAACACCCCACGCAGCCGATTTTTGGCCTTTAGCAATATTTGGTGTAAATCCGTGCCGTTGGTTATCCGCATATAGTCATCCAACCACGGTGAACCGACCGGCAGGGCATTATGATGTACCGCTACGATTAACGGACGTACATCCTGTGCCGAGCATATCGCATTCAGCCATTCCAACTGCTGCGGCACGATATTGCCGCGCGGCACTTCGGCTGACCCGTTGCTATCCAAACACACTATTTGAAATCCGTTAGCATCAAAAGTGTAGGAGAAAGGGGAGAGGATTTCGGTGCGTCCGAGTAACATGCGCTGTAAATCCGCGCCTGCGTCATGATTGCCGGACAGATAGTAAACCGGACGTGTCAGTTGGCTGAGGATGGCTTTTGCAGTGGTATAGGCTTCAGCATCTGGGTTGTAGACGACATCGCCGGTATGCAGCACGAAATCGACATCGAAGGGCAGGGCATTCACCGCTTTAACCAAAGCTTCTGCGCCGGCTTGCGTGCTGTGGGTTGTATGATGTTTTCCGTATTCACGATCTTGGCTAATGTGGGTGTCGCTGATGTGAACGAAGGTTAGACGGCGTTCCGGCATGTGAATGTCTCCATATTGGGATTAATGATCCTATCAACCTGCTTTTATGCACTATAATAGCGCTAACAAGCCAAATATGGGGGAGTTAGGAAGCGGGAAATGGTACGTATTGGCATTCGCTTTGGTGTGGTTATGATGATTGGGTTGCTGCTGGCGGCCTGTGGTGGTAATACCCCTCAGACCGTTGGTGAACTGCCGACCGTGGCGGTACTGCCCACGCTGACCGACACACTGTTGGTCATTGGGACAGATACACCCACTGCCAGCCCAACCGCAACCACTACCGATACGGCAACAGCGACGGCGTTGGTTTCCGATACACCGAGCGTCACGCCCAGCGCCACCATTACTGACACGCCTACGCCGACCGTGACTATTACGCCGCTTCCGAGCGATACACCGCTGCCGACAGCTGACAACGAAGGGTTGTTGGCACTCGTTCAACTGGCGGCACATGCTACTGTGCTGCCCTCGAATCTGCTGCCGCCACTCGCGCCGACCGCAGCCGGGGCTGTTGTTCCTACCATTCCGGCTGTCGCGCCGACCTGTGCCACGCCGCCAACGGGTGGATTTGCAGCCGTATATGCCAGCGATCCGGCACTCGCGGCGCAGATGGGTTGTCCGCTGGGGGTGATTTCATTCGCCAGCGCCTCACAGACCTATCAGGTAGGGGACATGCTGTGGATGGCGGGGCCGCCGCAGGCCATCTATGTGTTGTTTAGCACTGGGCGTTTCCAGCGTTATGATGATACGTTCAATGCGGCTGTAGACCCTGAAAGCGGTGGCGAGACTCCGCCAGTCGGGTTACGTGAACCGGTGCGCGGTTTTGGTAAAGTGTGGCGCACCTTTGGCGAAGTGCGTGCTATTGGCTGGGCCATGACCGAGGAAACTGGCGGGCAAGCCACCGCGCAAATATTCGAACGCGGGCAGATGGTGTATTTGCCACAGCGCGGTATGATTTTCGTGTTAATTACAGACAATGGTGGTCTCAGCGGCGGTTGGCGCGCAGTACCGGGCAGTTTTTGATCAAATAAATGGTTAGGAGGATCAGTATGGGACGACAACCATTTACACCGGAACATCTGGCCGTTTTAGAACGGCGCTACGTTGACCTCAAACAGGTTTACGAGGCGATGATTTCCTATTATCCGCCGGATGCCTATGAAGAAAATTATCTATTCGAGACGATTGTCTGCGAATTTAACTATCTAGCGGATACACTGGGTTATGAAAACGACGAAGCCTTTTTGGATCGCTTGATGGGTGATGGCGAAACTGATGACGTGGAGGATGACGACGAGTTTGATTCGCTAAGTTGATCGGGAATACAGCGCAGGTTAATCACCAACGCTTGTTGCCTAATGTGCTTGTGCCAGCAAGTTTTGCGCTAACCGCAGATTTTCTTCCACATAGGGTACGCGGTCATTTGCGCCCAGTGCTGCGAAAATCAGGTGGGCCAGCGTGAAATGGTTGACCGCCTGCCCATAGTCGCCCATATTGCCAAACACGGCTCCCAAACTGGTCAGCAAATCGCCTTCGCCTACCTTGTCGCCAAGTTCCTGTGCAAGTGCAAGCGTCTCAAGGTAAGTATCGCGTGCTAGTTCAAAATAGAAATGGGCTTCAAATTCGGTTCCGGCATTCCGCCCCAGATCATTATAAATGTTACCGATGATCCCCAGTCGCAGCGCCGCGTCGGCTGAATTGCCTAACGTCTTGTACAGGGCCACCACTTCATGGAAACACTTGATGGCTTCGGTGTACTGACCATTTGCAAGGTGTGAATTCCCCTGATTTCCCAATCGGGATACCAGACTGCGCTGGTCGCGCATCTGCCGCGCGACGTTGACCGACTCTTTATGTACCTCTATCGCTTCCACAAATTGGCGCAAATCGTCATAAACCAGACCAAGATTAGACAACCAGATACCACGCCCGCGCGTGTCGCCAATTTCCTGTGAGATCAACAGTGCTTGATTCAAGTAGCCGATGGCTTCATCGTGCCGTCCGAGTTCACGCATAATGTTGCCAATATTGCCGAGGATGCCATCTTCTGTCAGGCGGTCATTTTCTGCACGGGCAATAACCAGCGCGCGGTCAAAGCATTGCAGTGCTAAGTCAGGTTGTTTGGCGCGGTAATAAATCAGCGCCAGATTGCCCAGATGCCGACCTTCCGCCGCCGAATCGTTCTGCACACGTGCCAGTTCGGTGGCCTGAATCAGCGCGTCTATAGCTTGTTTATAATCCTCATGTTGCAAAGCCAGACGTACCTGCCGCAACAACTGCGCTTGATCGACACTGTCTGCCATGTTTACGCCCCTTTTATTCTGAACGCCTGCGACTCGTTGTCACCAGCAGTGCAACCAGCCCGACTATTGCTACAGGCCACAACCATATAAGGTCAGCCCGCAGTCGTGGCAGCAGGGGTTCATCTACGATAATTTCTAACCGGACAATCGTAAACTGTGGTGAAACTTCCGGTAATTTCAGCCCGTTGACCTCATTATCAATCACTCGTCCCAGAACCGCATCATAACGTGATGGGGCATCGCGACGGAACAGGTTTACCGCTCGCAGTGCTTCAGCCCGATCCGTCACGCGGTCAGCCAACGCGCTGAGCGTATGACTGCCCATTTGAATGGTCACCAATGGATCTGCTAGCAAATTCTTATACCAGTCGGGACGCTCTCCCCAACCGGAAATAATATAAACTTTGCTGCCGTGCCGACGGTATTCTACCGCCACATGCCGTGGTTGGCTGGACTTCCGCCCGCGCGTGGTCAAAACCATCAGCCGCAGCATATTCAACACATCGCCTAATCCCAGCCGAAAAAAAGTCAGTGGAGTCCTCAGGAAGAAGCGCACCAGACTTGTCGGATACGGAATAGGGACGGGCTGTGGTGCTTGAGGTTCTTTCATCATACGTCTGCTGTTATCCCACTATTCAAATTACAGTTACCGCCGTTTATGAATGGTTTTAGTATAGCCTATTCTGGCATTTGCGGGAGGTTCAACCCCAACCCTACGCCTGCCCAACGGCACCTAGCCGAACCCTTGCCGTCAGGTTCGCGCCATACTCCAAAGTGCGGATTCTGCTATTATAGAGTGATCGGGTAATGATACCCTTGTGCCAGCAGATCGACCTGATATTGCACACCGGCAACGGTGTTATTTGTGATAGCCACTGTACAGAGTGCGGAGTAGTGAATGCCTGACGAACGTGATCCCCGAATGCCAGATGATGAAGTACCTGACGAACAATCGCAGGATGATGATGTCCCTTTTCATCTGCCTTTTAGCGATGAAACCGATGCGACCCAACATGACATCCCTGCCGACGCGAAGCCATTGTGGAATGCTGACAACCCTGAAGATGCCCGAAATATGCCGACCATGCCGGTCATGCGCGAACCCGGCGTGCCCGATCCCAAAAAGACTTTGCAAGGCAGCGGTGGCTTAGACCCCAATCCCGATTTTAATACTCGCCCGACATCAAAAGACGCGGGTAACACGATGCAGCATAAGGCCGTGCGCCTGGATCAAACCATGCCACACGAACCACCGCCTGCTCATAATAATTATGGGCAGCAGGGCAGCCCGCAGTATCAACAGCCACCTGCCAATATCCCACCGCCACCGCGGATGGGTGCTGCTCCCCAGCAGCCGCTTCAGCGCCGCCAAAACCCGCCCAAGCGGGGCTGTTTGGGATGCTCACGCGGCTGCATCGGGTTGCTGATCGGCTTTGTCGCCATATTTTGCGGCGGCCTGACGCTCTTGACCCTCGGCATCGGCGGCGCATATGCCTCCCGCGTGCAGCAGCAGTTGACCCAGCGCGTGTCCGAAATTAACAACTATCAGCAGTTCCAGAGCACCTTTTATCTGGATCGCAACGGTCGCCAGTTGTACGAAGCCTTTGGCGAAGGCCGCCGTACCAAACTGACGTACACCGACTTCCCCAAGGTGCTGATTGACGCAACCGTTGCCATTGAGGACGACAGCTTCTTTAGCAACCCCGGCATTGATGTGCAGTCCACATTGCGCGCCTTCCTGCAATTCGTCGGCTTAAGCCCCGGTTCAACCGGTGGCAGCACCATCACCCAGCAGTTGGTACGCGGTGTGCTCTTTGATATTGATTACCGTGCCGAACGCAGCGTCCAGCGCAAACTGGATGAAATCGGCCTTGCTCTGGCACTCAACGGGCAGATGAGCAAGGAACAAATTCTTGAACTTTATCTGAACGAAATTTACTACGGTAATCTGGCCTATGGTGCGGAAGCTGCCGCCCAGACGTTGTTCGGCAAACATGCGAATGAATTGACGCTCGGCGAAGCCGCCTTGCTAGCAGGGTTGCCACAGGCTCCGGCGGATCTTGACCCGCTGAACAACGACCCGTTGGTGCAGGATAAGGTCGAAGCCCGCTGGCGTTTGGTGCTGGAACGCATGGTCGCGCTGGGCAAAGTGACGCAGGCGCAGGCCAACGAGGCGCTGGCAAATGGCCTCAACTTCGTGCCGCGCAACATCTCGCTGGAAGCCCCTCACTTTACCGTTTACGCCGAAACCCAGTTCGAGAGAATCATGGGCGAAATCGGTTATTTGCCCAAAGATGTCGCCCGTGGTGGCTTCAAAATCTATACCACGCTCGACCTCGACATCAATAACGCCGCGCAGGAAGCCGCCCGCAATCAGGTGGCGACGCTGGCCTCTCAAAATGTCACCAACGCCTCTGTGGTCGTCCTCAAGCCGTTGACCGGTGAAATTCTGGCGATGGTCGGCAGCGTCGATTACAACAATGATGCCATTGACGGGCGCGTGAACGTGGCGGTCTCGCTGCGCCAACCCGGCAGTACCATGAAACCCTTTAACTACGCGGCAGCGATGGAAAATGGCATGACTGCTGGTGATGTCATCTGGGATACACCGACCAACATCGGTATTCCGGGGCAGGCGCAGTATACACCCCGTAATTATGATGGTGTCTTTCACGGCCCGATGATTATGCGTTACGCGCTGGCGAACAGCTACAACATCCCCGCTGTGCAAACCCTGCGTCGTTATGGTGTGGCTTATCTGCTGGGCTTGATGAAACGCTTCGGCGTGGACTCGCTGGGTGATGATGCCGCCAAGTACGGCCTATCGTTGACTTTAGGCGGCGGTGAAGTCTCGCTGCTCGACCTGACCAACGGCTATGCGGTCTTTGCCAATCAAGGATCATATGTGCCGACGACTTCTATCCTGTGTGTGTTGGATAGCGCCAATAAAATTATCTACAACTATGAAAATGGTTGCACAACCGGCGTGCCTACGGATAAGACCGTCAATCAGCCTGCCTATGGCAAACAAGCGCTTGATCCACGTGTAGCCTTCATCATCACCGATATTATTTCGGATAACAACGCCCGCAGTACCGCGATGGGCGGCAACAGTCCCTTGAACACAGGCACTTTGAATGCCGCCGTTAAAACCGGTACGACCAATGATGTCAAAGATAACTGGACGGTTGGCTATACCCGCAACGTGGCGGTTGGTGTTTGGGTCGGTAACAGTAACGGTGCTCCAATGGTCAACTCATCCGGTTTGACCGGAGCAGCACCCATCTGGAACAGCGTCATCAATACCATCTATGGTAATCAAAATCTCTTAAGCAAAGATTTTGCCGTTAATGGGCAGCTTCAACCTGACCAGCAGCAGCCTCCCGCTGGCCTCTCACGTCGTGAGATTTGTGATGTCCGCAGCCTGCGCGAACCCGCTACCGACTGCCGCCGCATCAACGAGTGGTTCTTGGATGGTCCCGCTGGCATCCCCGACTCGGAAGGCAACCTGATCTTCCCACCTGCGCCCCAACCAGCCCAGCAGAATCCTAACGGCGTGCAGTTGACCGAAGTTTCACCCGGTGTCTTTCAGGTATTGGCCTTCCGCCTCGCGCCCGAAATCGCCAGCCTGATTCAATTTCAGGTTGCACCGGGGCAGGCAGCACCCCCCACGCCCTTGTACTGTCAGGTTCCCAATGAGCTTGCCGCATCCGCAGCCGGGGCACAGGCGCAGCTTTTTATCGCACCGCCGCCTGTGCCGGATGATGCCGTCGCGGCGGAAAATTATGCCCGTAACAACGGCTTGGCCTTCCTTCCGACCATCACCTGTGCGCCTGACTTGCTACAAGGTGGCAGCGGTGGCGGGTATGGTCCGGTAGTGACGACTGCCATTATTACCTCACCGCAGCCGGGGCAGGTGCTGACGGGTGAAACACCGATCTTCGGCACGGTACAATTCACCGCCGATCAAGGCAAGTTCTATAAGATCGAGGTCATCGGTGGCGGCATCGCGGATTGGACGACCATCGGCACTACCCACACCGAGAACATCGTCAACGGTCAGCTAGAGAATTTGTATGTGCCGGGGTTAGTCGCAGGCAGCTACCGGATGCGCCTCGTCATCGTCGATAACGGCGGTGGATTCCTCCAAGCCCCCTACGAAGTGCCGTTCACCGTCTCGCACTAAAGCAGTCGCAAGTCACATGCAGTAAGTTCCAAGAAGGGCGCTCCGGCGCTCTTTTTATTTTATGCGTGCAAATGTCTATTGCTTGCGAACCGCCCAGATTTCGATGTTGCCATCTTGATTCCAAAGGATTAATTTTTTGCCATCTGAACTCAAAAGTGCAGAGGAAAAGTTTAACTTGTTGATTGTATATAGAAGTTTTCCTGTTCCTAACTCATGAAAATTAATAATTGAACTGCTTTCGCTTTCACTTAAAGCTGATGTGATTAAAAGATTCTGTTCAACTGACAACTCTTGGAATCCTTCATTCTCGATGGTTGCCAAGTCCTTGCCCGTATCTATACTCCAAAGCTGGAAATCAAAATAGTGGTTGAGTGCAATACTTGCAACGCCATCTTTTAGATATAAAGTGTTTTGCCCAAGATCAGGTATTCCAAAAGCCCTTTTTTCTTTGATATTCCAATATTCGAGCATATTTGTATTGCTGGTAGTGTCACTTAGCCCAACTGCCAATATATCGGAATTCACAAATGTTAATTGAAATATGCTCCTTTTATCGGCCTGCCTAATTTCTTGGAATTGATCCGTTCGCAAATCCCATAAACGCAAACTTCCGTCATATCCTGCGGTTACGAGGTGATCTCCGTCATGAGAAAAAACGGTTTTTTGGGCTGTTGGATGTTCCAGTTTTTCAATTTGCTCACCTGTTGATAAGTCGTAAATATAGATACCATCATCAGGCGATAAATTAGGGTAGCCGCCGATTATATAAGCAAAATGATCAGATTTGGACGAAAAGATAAGATCGTTTATTTCAGCATCTGATTCCGCTACATCCCTAGATAATAATGTTTTTCCCGTTGCAGTATTCCAAACCTCAAAC
>JBBSBS010000006.1:0-42210 GCA_038251045.1 Aggregatilineales bacterium
CTCAACGAACGTATCGCCAAAATCGTATCGGCTAACGTTTCCGGCATCCTGCTCTACGATGAAAATCGACGCGCCCTCTTACCGGAATTACCATTCTACGGTCTGCCCGACCAGCTAGCCCAAAGCTGTATTATTCCACTGCCGCCGGATAGCCCCCAGCGCGATATTTACGAACGGCAGGAATACTGGGTAACCAATGACGCAGCCGATGAACCGCTGATCGAGGCACTTGGTCTGAAGGCCATATTTAGCATCGCCGGCATCAAAAACACGTCACTCCTCCCGCTGCAAATTGGGGATCGCTGCATCGGTATGATACAAATCAGCAACAAAAAGTCGGCGCGGGGCTTCACCTCACAGGACATCAAAGAGATGAAGCTGCTGGTCGCGCAGGCGGCAATCGTCGTCGAAAACCTCCGCCTGAGTCAGAAAGAAGATCGACGCGATACCGAAATTAGCGGTTTACAAGAACTGACACAGGCCATCGGTTCACTCAGCCGTGAAGAAGAATTTTACTCCACCATCAACGCCCGCATCGCCAACCAGATGGGCGTGACGATGTGCGGCATTCTTTTGATCGACACCAAAAAGCACCAGCTTCAAACTCAGTTGCCGTTTCACGGTGTACAGGACGAAGTGCTGCTCGATTATCACATCACCTTTGAACCCGGCAGTCCACTCGAAAGCATCTGGGATGAGGTTGATTACTGGTACACCAACCGTGTCCAAACGGATGCCGTTGTTCACGCAGCAGGGCTAGCCGATTTTGCATCGCGCCTCAACGTCGAAAAAACGCTGTTCGCCGTATTGTCCGTCGGTGGACGACGCTTGGGTGTGGTACAGGTTTCAAATAAAATCACTGGAGAAGACTTTACCGATAAAGATGGCAAACTCCTGCTGATCTTCGCCACGCAGGTTGCCGCGATGATCGAGAACGCTCGCCTCTACCGTGACATGCAGCGCAGCGCCGAGCAAGCCACAAGCCTTCGTAACGTTGCAGAATTAGCCGGTGCTGTCCTTAAGCCGGAAGACTCTTTCACGCCTGTCTTGGCGGAAATTGCCGCGCTGACTCGCAGCCCATTGGTCTACATCAATTCACTGGATCAACAGTCTGGCAATCTCATCACATACCCGCGTTGGGTCTATGGGCGTGAGCTGGCTGAACCGATTGTGATGGATGTCTACAGTAACAATTTTGAGAACAGTACCGCCCTGACGCGCCAGCCTTTCATGAGCAACAATATCGCCAACAACACGGTCATCACCGAGTCTTATAAGCAGATTGCGCAGAAATTTGGTCTGCGCAGCAGTGTGCAAGTTCCGCTGCTGGTTGGTGATCGCAGTCTGGGAGAGTTGGGTATCGCGAATCGCGAAGGCGCACCGTACACCCAGAGCGATATTGATACACTTCTGGCTATCGCTGCCCAGATCGCCGCTACGATTGAACGTTTACGCCTTTACGAAGCAGCCGGTGATAACCTCAACCGCCGTCTGCTCGAACTGGATGCCATCTCGCGCATCAGTAACATCCTTGCCGAAACGCTCGATATGAATCAGGTTTTGGATGTTATTCGTTTGGAAGCTGCACAGGCCACCAGCGCCGATGGCAGCAGCGTTATCTTACTCAAACCGCAGGATGCATGGGCGAAGGTTGACCAACCCGAAGTAGAGCGCCGCCTCGGAGATATGAAACGCATGTCCGGCCTTGCTAGTATCGAGCAAGAAGCCATTACGCGCGGCGCAAATACAGTTCTCATCGGGGATTATCTCTCGGCAACAATGATGCCCTCGCCTCCCGGAGCACGTTCGGCGCTCGCCGCCGCCTTCCTCTATGAAGATCAAGTTGTGGGTGTCATCCATCTTTTCCATGACCACGCCAACAACTTCGACGAACGCGCGGCAGCCTTCTTGTTGACCCTCGCCGCTAAAGCCTCGCTGGGTTACGGCAACTATGTGCGCTATCAAGAACAAATTGATCGCGGCAACCGCCTGCGCCGCCGTGTTGACCAGTTAAATGAAATTTTCGAACTCGGTCAGAACTTACAGGGCAATCTCGATCAGGTTACGCTGCTGGAAACCATCCTCGAAAGTATTCAGGATGCGCTCGGTTACACGCTCGGTGTGGTCGCCCTGTTAGACATTGAAACCAATATTTTGAAGCGTGTCGCTCAATTCGGGATGCCTTTAGAGGATTTCGAACGCAGCAAATCCTTCACCATGACGGAAGATGATCTCAACACTCTTCTTCAACCAGCTTATCAAATCAGCGAGTCATATCTATTTCCTGCCGAACAGGTAGCCGATTGGGGCAAAATCAGCCTTAAACCACTGCTGATTGATTTCCCCGGCAAACGCGGCCTGACCTTCAGTCCCAGTAACAAACACTGGCATGATGGTGACATGCTTCTCGTTCCGCTTCATGCACCGGATGGGCGACTGCTGGGTGTAATCAGTTTGGATCGTCCACAGGATTACATGCGTCCTGATCGCAGCGTCATGGAAGTGCTGGAAATTTTCGCCCACGAGGCCGAAGGCAGTATCGAAAACATTCGCCTGTATCTGGAAAGCATCCAGAGTGCGGAACAAGAACTTCGCCTTAATCAGATGATGGAAGCCATTTCCAGTTCGCTTGATACCAGCCAGATTGTCGAGTCGATCGCCTATGGTACGCTGCGGCTAATCCCGTTTGACCAGATGAATGTAGCCTTGGTCAATGCTGAAACCAGCGCCTACGACATGCTGAAAATCACGATCAACAACGACAGCACACTCATTACCAATCGTGAACCGCGTGCCCATATTGAAGGCACAGCGCTGCTGCAGGCGATGGCGGACGGTCAAGATCAACTGTACCTCGACGGTGATGAATCGATAACAGAATACGAAGACCTGCGAGCTTGGCACGCGCAGGGTGAGCATACCTCGCTCATCATTCCGCTGATGACTGCTGGTAAGGCATTGGGCGCGCTGCACATTGGCAGCCAAAATACCGATACCAGTCAGTTTGACGAATTCCGCCCGCTGCTCAAACGTATCGCCAATCTGGCAGCACTTTCTATTCAAAATGCCTTCTCATTCAACCAAGCCCTCAACCTGCAACTATTTAACGAGTCGGTAGTCGAGTCCATTCAGCAGGGCATCGTCGTGTTGGATAAATCAGGCCGCATCCTTTCCATTAACGACTTTATGGCAGATCGTTATGGGTGGGCAGCCGAAGAAGCCATCCGGCAGGATCTTTTTGCCTATAGTCCCGACCTCATTGAAGTCCTCAAAGACGACGTGCGTATAGTGCTGGAAACTGGCACACCCCGCGAAAAGATCGGGCAATCCAACCACACTGATGATGGCAAGGGTCAAGTACGCAACTTCTACATATACCCGCTCAAGAGTGCGGATAGCATTCGTGGTGCGGTGCTGCTGGTCGAAGACGTGACCGAACGCGCTATGCTTGAAAAAGATCTGGAAGCCCGCGCGAATCAGCTTGGTGTTTTGACTGAAGTTTCCAGCCGCATTACCGCATCACTTAACCGTGAAGCAGTAATCAATCTGGCGCTCAACGAAATTGGTCGCGTGCTTGAATACGATAGTATGACCTTGTGGAGCCGGCACGACGACACCCTCAGCCTTGAAGGCAGCAGCGGTTCTACCATACCCATCACTCAATCCGAAATGCTGCTCACCATTGCAAATCATGAACGCATGAGCAGCGTTATTGAGCGTAAAGCACCTTTGCGTATTGATCATCTGCTTAAGTTGGATAATCTTCCCGGCGATAACGATGCGCAAAGCTGGATGGGTATTCCGCTGGTGAATCAGGGCAACGTGGTCGGTGTTATCGCGCTGGCAAAACGTGAAGCCCGCTACTACGATGCGCAGGCCGAACAAGCCGCATTTGCCTTTGCTAATCAGGTAGCGATTGCTCTGGAAAACGCCAACCTGTATACCGAAGCGCAGTATCAAACCGAACGGCTTGGTCTGCTTAACCGCGTTTCCGTATTGTTGGCACAATCGCTTGATAGCGAAAACATTCTGGAAATCGCCCTGCGCGAAATTGCCCAAACACTAAAACTGGATACTGCGCGCGCTTTGCTCTTTGAGCGTGGTCTGCAAATCGGTCAGGTGGTCATGGTATATCCGCGTGGTGACGAGCCGCCGGATGAAGTCATCAACCTGAACCAAAGTGCGCCTTACCAGCTCGTCCGTCGTAATGCTGCTCCGGTCATCATGCAAGATGTGACCGCGCTAGAAGCAGATGATGACCTACGGCTCGAAATGGAACCGCGCGGTATTCAAGCTTATATCATGATCCCGATGACCGTCGCCGGACAAGTCATCGGTGCGTTTGACAGTGAAATCACAACTGCGGCGCGTATATTCACGCCGGAGCAAATCGACCTCAGCTTGATTATTGCCAATCAGGCCGCTATCGCTGTCCAGAATACCAACCTGCTCGAACAAACCCTCATCCGCACCCGTGAACTCGAAACACTGCTGGAAGCGGCGCAAGCCACCTCACTGACGCTCAATCTGGAAGATGCCTTCCGTGGTGTTGTGGACTTGATGCTCCATGCACTCGAAATGGACGATTGTGCCGTCATGATGTGGGATAACGTCGAAAATATTCTGCAAGTCGAAATCGATCAGAGCCGTTATGGTGAGGCGGACAAAGTCGTAGCCAGTGGCACACGCTTAAACCTGCGCCAATATCCGCTCAAGCTGAAAGCCCTACAACAAGCTCAGATTATGGTCATCAGCGCCAATCAAACCGAGAATGACCCGATTGAACTTGAAGAATTGACTCAGAATGGTGACCGGCTGCGGGTGCTCATCCCACTGATCGTACGCGAACAGGCGATTGGCTTAATTCAGGTACAGCAAGCTGCCCAGCGCCGTGATTTTAGCCATCGGGAAATTCGCTTGGCGCAGGCACTTGGCGCACAATCCGCTATCGCCATTCAGAATGCCCGACTGTCTACCGAAACTGCGGCGCTGGTCGAAGAAGGCTTCCTCATCAACAACTTGAGCCAGTCGATTGCCGCGACGTTGAAGATCGAAGATATGATTGGCGTTATCCGCGATCAAGTTCCTCAGCTAACCAAAGCCGAGCAAATGTATCTGGCACTCTATGACTCGCACACGCAGGCTATAACTTTCCCGCTTGCGATCAAAGCGGGCAAACCATTTGCCATAGAACCAAGACAGCTCAATACGGATGAAGTGTCTTTCATTATCAACCACCGTCGTTCACTATCTCTGGGCGGGGGTAACTTCAGCAGTGACGATATGCGCCATAACCTCAGTATCAGTAACGGTGAACCGGATGCCCGCAGTTATCTCGGTGTGCCTGTAGCATCCGGTGATCAAGTACTGGGCGTACTCGCAATACGTGACACTCAGAATACGCGCGCATTTGGCATCAACGATGAACGGTTGCTAACCACTGTTGGTTCACAATTGGGTTCGGCGATGCAAAACGCCCTTCTCTTCCAGCGCATCAACAGCTTTGCCGATGAATTGAACCAGCGTGTTAAAGAGCGTACAGACGAACTTCAGCAAGAACGTGACCGTTTGGATATGCTTTACCGCATCACGGCTGAACTCGCCCGCACACTTGATATGGATCGTGTTCTCACACGGGCGCTAGAAACCGTCGCCACGGCTGTCAACGCGGCTGAAGGCGTTATCTTGCTCATTGACCCGCTGACGGATCGGTTGGTACCGCGTGCCGCTCTACATAGTGATGTCTCATCAATCGCAACCAGCGAAACCGAACATCCAGCTGGAATGTTGGCACAATGGCTGCTGGAACATCATGATGTGTTAATCGTCAATGACCTCCACAATGAAGCCTATTGGGATATAACCGTTCCGGATGCTGCTCAATGGCACAGCGCGCTCGGTGTCCTATTAGAAAGCAATGATGACCCACAGGGCGTACTGGTACTGCTGAACCAAGATACCAATACCTTTACTGAAACACAGCTCAAACTGGTTATGGCAGCCGCCAACCAAGTCGCTGCTGCTATCAACAATGCTGATCTGTATCACCTCATTCGCGATCAAGCGGAACGTCTGGGTACGCTGGTGCGCGTTGAACAGGAAGAGTCGGAAAAGAATTCCGCTATCGTTGAAGGTATTGCCGATGGCGTTATGCTGGCAGACTCGGAAGGTGCAATCGTACTCTTCAACGGTGCTGCCGAACGTATCCTTGCACTCCCGCGCGATCAAGTTATCGGGCAGTCGATGTTCCGCCTGACACGCTTATTCGGACAATCGGCTACGCTGTGGGCGAACAACATTGAAACGTGGACAAAGAATCCTGACCAATATCAACCGGGTGAATTCGTAGAGCAAACATTGGATCTCGGTCAAAAAATCGTACAGGTCCATCTTTCGCCAGTTTTCATTAGCGAACGCTATCTGGGGACGGTATCGGTATTCCGCGACATCACCAAGGAAGTCGAAGCAGATCGGGTGAAGAGTGAATTCGTGTCTAACGTATCGCACGAACTGCGTACGCCAATGACCAGCATTAAGGGCTTCGCGGATCTGATGTTGATGGGTGTAGCGGGTCAGCTCAGTGAGCCGCAAAGCGCTTTCCTCACCAAAATCAAGAATAATGCAGATCGTCTGAGCAAGCTGGTTGAAGATTTGTTGGACATCTCGAAACTGGATGCGGGTGAAGCCCTGAATATCGAAGCGGTTGATTTGCGTGAAGTGATCCCGAATGCACTTAACACGGTCAAAACCCGCGCCGAAAATGAGGCTAAACAGCTTAAAGTCACTGTCGAAGTGGAAAATAAACTTCCCCTTATTGAGGCTGATCCTCTGAAACTCATGCAAATACTAACCAACGTGGTCGGCAACGCCTTCAACTACACCTATGAAGGTGGGTTAGTCAAGATTCATGCGAAGTTAGATGCCGACCAGGAACGGGTGGTCATCGCCATTGAGGATACCGGCATCGGAATTCCAGACGAATTCAAGCCGCGCATCTGGGGACGGTTCGAACGCTATGAAGATCATGCCCTAGTCATGGACATTCCGGGTACAGGGCTGGGACTATCAATTGTTCGAGAACTCGTCCTGATGCATAATGGAGATATATGGTTTGACTCAGAATTGGGCAAGGGAACGACATTCTACATTGGCCTGCCCGTTAAGCAGCCAAAAGCCTCACAACAGGCTCAGGAAGACATTAGCCGGGGCTAATAAAGCCAATAACACGGAAGGTACGCCACCTCATGGCAAACATTCTTATCGCAGAAGATGAGCGCGATATCCGTGATCTGATACAGTTCACGTTAACGTTCGCAGGACACAAAATCACCGCAGCCGCCAATGGCGCAGAAGCACTTGAACTTGCCCCAAAGGTAAAGCCCGACCTGATCATGATGGATGTGCGGATGCCCAGAATGACAGGTTATGAAGCCTGCCGTGAAATGAAGAAAATTGACGACATTAAACATATTCCGGTCATATTCCTTTCTGCCAAAGGGCAGGACGAGGAAAAACAAACCGGTATCGACGCAGGCGCGGTTGCATATATCCTAAAACCCTTTGCACCGGATGATCTTACCCGGCAAATAGCCGACATCCTCAAAGCTAATGGGCTCGCCTAAAGAGGGGCAATAAATACGTTATGAGTGCCATTAGCATCGACGGGGAACTTATTCATTACGAGGTACTAGGACGGGGACGACCGGTCATTTTGATCCATAGTTGGGTTGGATCATGGCGCTACTGGGTTCCGACCATGCAGAACTTGCAGCTAAAGTACCGTGTCTACGCGTTGGATTTACTTGGATTCGGCGACTCGAGCAAGAACCCCAAGAAATATACGATTGATAGCCAACGTAAGTTACTGGCAGACTTCATGGTGGCGATGGGTATACCTAAAGCGGCTATTATTGGTCACGGGCTAGGTGCATGGGTGGCTGCCGAATACGGACGGGTTATGCCCGATCAAGCACCGCGTATCATGCTCATCAGCCCACCGCTTTTCGACATGCCCAACCTTGAAAACCGCACCCGACCGGGACGTGGGAATGCGCCTGTCCACAGCCGCGCGTCCTACACGGATGTGCATCCCGAAGCGACTATTATGAATTCGACGATTCGCACCGCAATGTTGGAACGTTTGCGGGCTGCAACATCCAGCGGGCAGGCGATGCCGGAATATATGCCGGAAATCCCTGCACCACCGCTCGATTCAGGTACACGTTATAACCAACTCTTAGATGTCATCGGCGGTAATAGTCCCGAAACCTTACTTCAGCGCTGTGTAAAACGCTCTGAACCGGTATACGCAAAATTAGAGGTTGATCTGCCAAAGACCGATCCGCAAGCCTTGCGCGTGAGTGCCACCGAGTATGATTGTGGACGGTTCCTCGACACCTTGTGGCAGCTTCCGATGCAAACCGTTATTTTGCACGGCGAGGCTGACGGGTTGATTGAACCCCCAAGCGAGGCTGTGTGGAATTATATTACCTACGATAAGGAAGATAAACTGCTCCCGATTCCTCTCCCTCATGTTCGGCACTTCCCCATGTTAGAATATGATCGCTTTAACCGGCTGATCAATGAATTCTTGGAAGTTCCCGACATTAGCAAACTGGAAGTGACGGAGCGTTGGAAGCGCCGCAGTCGATAACTACGTTTATATTTGCCAACGGCTCAACCGATGATGGCCCAATAGTACGGCGCGAATTGGTGACTGCACCCGATGCTTGGATAATCGCTGCGGATGGTGGTGCGCGGCAAGCGGCGTATTATGATTTGCGGGTAAATGTGGTGATTGGCGACATGGACTCGCTAGATGACTCTGAACTCCAACTTTTGACCCAACAAGGTGCAGAACTCCATCGTTTCCCCGCCGAAAAAAATGAAACTGACCTTGAACTCGCCCTGCTTTTTGCCGCCAAGCACCACGCGCAGCGCATACGCATTTTCTCGGCCCTCGGCGACCGTCTCGACCAAACACTGAGTAATATATATCTGTTGGCTTTGCAACCGCTGCGCGGATTAGATGTGCGGTTGGTAGCCGGTAAACAAGCCGCGTGGTTGGCCTATCCGGGTGATACTGCCATTCAGGGTGCGGAGGGGGATACCATTTCGCTGATCCCGATTGCTGGTGAAGCCAGTGAAATTCGTACCGAGAATCTCTATTACCCGCTGAAAAATGAAACCCTTACTTTTGGCCCTGCGCGCGGGGTGAGTAATGTGATGCAAACAGAGACCGCGCATGTGCATCTGGGTGGTGGGGTACTGCTGGTTGTTCATACACTGGGGCGTGCTTAAAACACGGCAAGCCTCACTAGCTTCGGTTGGCGAATGACCGCGAAGCACGTTATCATGTTTTTGTTTGCGGATATAATTGCAGCTTTGTGTGGAAGTTATGACATCCATAACCGTCGAAAAACGTAATCATCTTGGGGAATATGTGCTGGAGTATCAGGGAGAGGTTGTCGAACATGGTGACAACTGGATCTGTATTCGCGCCGTTTTTAACTCTAACGAATCCAACCTCGGCTTTGTTGTCTTTCGGCAAGGTGATGTTTTTGTAGAGTGGTTTTATAGTGAGCAGTGGTACAACATTTTCCAAGTGCATGAGGGGGATTCGCCAATCCTCAAAGGCTGGTACTGCAACATTACCCGACCCGCTCATATTGAAGCCAACCGCATTTTCTCTGAGGATTTAGAGCTTGACCTTTTTGTTACCCCGAACGGTACTATTATCCTGTTGGATGAAGAAGAATTTGCCGCGTTAAACCTGACCACTGATGAGCGAATGGCTGCTCTGCGGGCAATCCAAGACTTACGCCAGCGTGTTACAGAGCGAGATATGCCGTTCAACGCAATACTGTAACGCTTATTCTTTGTCCGGATGAACCAGCAATACAGGTACTTTGACACCCTCCATTACTTTTGATGCTACGCTGCCGAATAGAAAACGCGCTATTCCGGTGCGACCGTGGGTACTCATGACGACCAGATCAACATCTTCATCACGCACGAAATCACAAATCGCGCTGGCTACACCGGTGCTTTCAAGGATAAGTGTTCGCACTTTCACACCTTGATTGCGCAGTTCACTGGCAATGCCGGTCACTGCCTGCTCGACTCCGTTACGCAATTGTTGGATTTGGCCTTCTTGCCCTGCTAACGTGATCTGGTCGGCAAATTCTGTTCCGGGTGGTCGAAAGACATAGAGGATAATGAGTTCGGACTCATTGGTCTGGGCGATATCCACTGCATGAGGGATCGCGCGGCGTGACCAACCTGAACCATCCCACGGCACTAGAATTTTCTTGTAGCGACCTTGTGTTGGCATGAGCAATCCCCCTTTAGATTAGTCTATAAAGATTTTACCCCATCTGTGCGGTTCTGCGTAAATCTAGGCGGAAAACAAATCTACGCTTGATGATCACCACAAAATTGCTATAATTCCTCGTTAATTCTAAGTAAATCTACATAAATCAGGGTAAAAACTATGGACGCGCCGCAGGAACAGCATTTATCGGTGGGTCGTAACATGAAGATTGGCCTGTTCCATCTGGGTTCAGGCATGGCAGATGTCATCATTACCGGCTTCTGGAACCGAATCATGATTAGTGATTTGGGATATGCCGCCACACCGGTGAGTCTGCTGACAAGTTTGCGCTATTTCCTCGCACCGATGGGCATATGGGCAGGACGAATTTCAGATCGCCGTCCGGTAGCCGGTTACCGCCGGATGTTCTGGATTTGGCTGGGCCGTGCGATGATGGTCTTGAGCACATTGGGACTCGGCTTGGCAACCGCGCAATTGCAGGCCGGCGGTGGCGCAGTTGGAATGGCCGGAAAAGATACAGCACAGTGGATTCTCATCGGTATCAGCTTGCTACTTTTCAGCCTCGGTGGCGCAATTTCCGGCAGCACATTTCTGGCACTGATTTATGACCGTGCGCCTGAAAATGAGCGCGGACGAGCGGTTGGTATCGTTTGGACATTCTTACTCATTGGATTCGCGATAGGCGGGTTCGGTTTTGGTCGCCTGCTGCCGGAACATAAAGATGGTTTGACGATTACCTATACACCTGAGTCGCTTCAGATGGTTTTTGTGGTTGCGGCGGTCGCGATGGGCTTATTGTGGTTCATTTCGCTGCTTGGTGAAGAACGGCGTTCGAAGGCTGGCATGGTGTACGAGAGCAGCGGGCAGCAGGAATACAGCACCTCGGTCATTGCGGATTTAAAACTGGTTTTTAGCGAACGTTCCATGCGCTATTTTTTCTGGTTTCTAACCCTGTCTATGTTTTTCGCTTTCTCTCAAGACCTGATTTTGGAACCGTTTGGGGGCGATGTTTTTAAGATGGATGCCAACGTCACCACGCGCTTCACCTCACAATGGGCAAGCATGGCGATTATCGGCACGATCATCTTCCTATTTCTATCACGACGGTATAAATCGCTGACCAATACGGTCATGTCGTATGTGGGTGTCGGGTTTCTGGTTGGCGGGTTTGCGGCCTTCACAATCGCGGCTTTCGGGCAGGTGCGACCGTTAGTGACGGTGGGACTTATTCTCTTAGGAACGGGTTTGGGCATCTGGAATGTTGGCACGACCGGCCTGATGATGGATATGAGTCCGAATGGACGGGCGGGAACATTCCTCGGCTTCTGGACGCTGGTGGTAACATTCGCACGGGGCGGTGGTGTTTCCAGCGCGGGAATCCTACGCGATCTAGGTTTGAATATGAGCGGCAGCGCACCGCTGGCCTATGGCATCTGCTTTTTGCTGGGGACGGTGGGCTTGGTTGTTTCGTTGGTGATGCTCCGACAAGCAAACATCAAGGCGTATAAATCGCAACATGTACCATCGGATACGACTGCGGTACTGGTGGGAGCAATGGATTAGGGTTAGTGCTTTCATCGCGACATTTGATGGTCAGCATATCGTAGCATAAGCGGTGGCTGACCGTTTTTGATTCCAAGCCAGCAAACGAGTATGTTACAATCGCGCGTGTGAGCAACTCCGATATGCAACCCTAAAAGGTTAATCAATTGTCACGTTCTGCTGTCCTTTCTAATCGCCAGATTGTCCGTGCGGCAGGGATTGCCCTGCTGGGATTCCTCGCCAGCGGGGTATTAGGGATTGTTCGCACATCGATTGTGAACAGCACGTTTGGCGCGGGAGCAGCACTGGATGCTTTCACGACTGCCCAACGCATCCCTGAACTGATATTTGTGCTGGTGGCAGGTGGGGCGCTGGGATCGTCTTTCATACCTGTTTTTGCGCGGTATTTGCGCAATGAAAATGATGCACAAGCATGGCGACTGGCAAGCGCAGCTATTACCCTGTCATCATTGACCGCCGCAGTCCTCTCGATAGTGGTGGTGATTTTTGCGCCGCAGATCGTATCAACACTGCTTGCGCCGGGGCAACCAGCCGATGTGCAACCGCTCACCATTTCGCTCATTCGAATCATGATGTTAACCCCTTTCATCTTTAGTATCAGCGGCTTGATGATGGGCATCCTGCAAACCTACGGGAACTTTGTACTGCCCTCGCTGGCGATTAGCATGAACAGCATCGGGCAGATATTCGGCGCGGTGGTGTTGGCGCATGTCATACCACCGCTGACCGGTAACGTGGCGCAGGTGGGCAGCGCGAATGTATACGGCTTGGCATGGGGAGCCGTATTGAGCGCGGTGCTGCATTTAGCCATTCAACTACCCGGTTTACGGGCTATCCATACACAATCACCCAAGATACGCTTCCTGCTGGATTGGCGAGTAGAGGGCTTACGGGAAGTGATGCTGATGATGGGGCCGCGCGTGCTGGGTTTGGGTGTGGCACAACTTAATTTCATCGTAAACACCAACTTCGCGTCGCGGATGGTGGCGGGCAGCCAAGCCGTTTTGACGACTGCATGGACGCTGATGTTCACGCTGTTGGGTGTCATCGGGCAGAGCGTCGGCACAGCAGTTTTCCCGACGCTTTCGGCGCTGGCGGCTGAAGGCAACATGGAAGGATATAATGACCGACTGGCGCGAGCCTTACGCAGCGTCATCTTTCTGGCGATGCCGGCAACTATCGGGTTGATTGTGCTGGGCGAACCCATAGTAGCTCTGCTCTTCCAGCGAAATAGTTGGACAGCAGAAGACACGGCAGGAACGGCTTGGGCGCTGGCTTTCTTCGCGGTGGGCATAACCGGACACGCGGCGCTAGAGGTACTTTCGCGGGCATTCTACGCACTGGAAGACAGCAAAACACCGGTTTTGATCGGTGTGATGTCACTGGTGGCGAACATAGTACTGAGCGTCGTATTTATCCAGTTCATCGGTGATCCAGCGAGTTTGGCACAGGGGCCATTCGCGGGGTTGGCGCTGGCGAACTCACTGACGACGCTGGCGGAAGCGGTGGCCTTGTGGGCGCTGCTGCAACGACGGATTGGACATACGCAGGATTGGTATTTATTAGACGGCATCGTGCGAACGGGAGCAGCGACGACGGTGATGCTGGTGGTGATTCTGGTGTTCCGGTTGGTCGCGCAAGATCATATCACTATTGGACTGGTGGGTATTGGTGGCGCGGTGCTGGGCATAGCGGTATTTTTTGGAAGCAGCACGGCGCTCAAAATGGAAGAAACACAATCGGTCATGGGCATCATTTTACGGCGGTTTAAGCGTACGTAGCCCAACCCCGCACCGTCAAAATTCAAGGTTTAGGTGACAAGAAAAATAAGCTTCATTGGGTACCAAGGAGAGCAACATGATCGGGGAAACACATCGGTTCACGCTGGGCGATTTCGTGTGCGTCGTTTTTTGTGCGGCTGACCAATTACGGGATGGAATTGGCCTGTTCAAGAGCGCACCAGTGGATGCACTCAAGAACGCGTTCAGCCGGTTGGGTTATCAAACAGATGCGCTCAAATTCTCGATGAACATCCTGTACATCAAAACACCGGAACATTCGATACTGGTGGATACAGGGTTGGGGGCGAGCACGAGTCATCTGCCGGAAAGCCTGATTATGTCGGGGATCGAACTCAACAAGATTGACATCGTCATCATCACACACGGGCATGGTGACCACATTGGTGGGATTATTGGTTCAGACGGCACGCCAACCTTCCCGAATGCGCGTTATCCGATGTGGAAAGCAGAGTGGGAATATTGGCTGGCTGAGGCGCAGAAGAGCGATGATCCAACGAGTGCTGCCCACAAAAACCTGCTGCCGATTCAAGATCGGGTGGTATTGATCGAGCAAGAGGGTGAATTCCTGCCGGGTATTCAGGCGGTTCACGCGCCGGGGCACACGGCGGGGCACATGGGGCTGCTGGTCGAGTCACGCGGCGAAAAACTGCTGCATATGGTAGACGCGGTACACCATCCAGTACAACTAGGACATCCTGAATGGGCACCGAGTTTTGATGTCAGCCCTGATATTTCGACAGGGACACGTCAGAAACTTTTCGGGCGGGCGGCGGACGAAAATCTGCTGCTGCTGGCCTACCACTTTGCCTTTCCGGGGTTGGGACGGGTGACGCGTTCGGGCGGTGCTTTCGAGTGGAAGCCTGTGGGTGGATAGAGATAGTCGTCAGTTAATACTCAATCGCGGAAAGGCCAGTTCCTTTCTAGAGATTTTGATCGCCGTGGATTTTGTGTCGTCGTCGTCGTCGTCGGACGACACAAGGTGGATTTTGTGGCGGCGGCGGCAGAGTGCCATTGGCTGCAATGAATTGTCACAAGAATTACATATATGACATCGATTTGAGGGAGAAACGTCGCAAATGTCGTCACAGTCGTCAATGTCCGGCTGACATATGGCATATTTGGCGGCACTTTCGGCAATGGCAACAGGCAAGTTTGTGCCAAGGTGATGAGATGTTAAGATGCGGCGGGCGAAGGGATTAGCGTTGCCATCTGCGACCATACAACAAACCCGATTACAGCATAGCAGATGCAGGGGAGCTAAGGGTGACCATTTGGTCGGACATTTGGTAACTCTTAAGCGTGGTCGGCACCAACCATTTTGAGGGAGCGAGAGCGTGGCAAAGGTTGGTGAAGGGTTGAGGTTGGGTTTGTGATGGTTTGTAGATTTAAACGTTGGTACGAACATCCGAAGGTGAAATCAAATCGCCAAGTACGCCAAGACGCGGAGAGCGCCAAGAGCAAAAGCAAGGAATGCAAAGCGGGAGTGGGAACGTGAAGATGGCAGGATGCGAGACAGCCAAGTTAATTGGTACGGTTCGGGAGGCTGTGAGAGAAGCGGGAAGTGGGTACAATTAGGGCAAAGTTGAATTCATTCTTACCATAAAGAAGGTTGAAAATGCCCTATAGTGATATGCCACTTGAAGACTTGCAGGCTTATTTGCCCGCACGCAGTGAACCAGCCGATTTCGATACGTTCTGGCAAGGGACATTGGCGGAGGCACGCGCCTTCCCGCTGAATGCGACCTTTACACCAACCGATAGCAAATTAAAGATTGTCGAAGCCTTTGATGTGACGTTTAACGGTTTTGGTGGACAGCCGATTAAGGGGTGGCTGCTGCTGCCGCGCGAACGGAGCGGTAAGCTGCCGTGTATCGTGGAGTACATCGGTTATGGCGGTGGGCGGGGCCTGGCGTTTGAGTGGCTGCTGTGGGCAGCGGCGGGTTACGCGCACTTCATCATGGACACGCGGGGGCAAGGCAGTTCATGGCGACCGGGGGATACCGCCGATGTTGAGCCCGCGGGATCGAATCCACAGCATCCGGGTTTTATGACGCGGGGCATTTTGAAGCCGGAGACTTATTATTACCGGCGGGTGTTCACGGACGCAGTTCGGGCAGTGGAAGCGGCACGATCCCACGAGGCAATTGACGGGAGCCGAATCGCAGTCACAGGCGGCAGCCAAGGCGGTGGGATTACGCTGGCGGTGGCAGGTTTGGATACGACAGTGGCGCTGGCGATGCCGGATGTACCGTTTCTGTGTCATTACAAGGTGGCGATTGAGAAGGCCGACCGCGATCCGTATCAGGAAATTACCCGCTATCTGCACGTTCACCGCGATAAGGTGGATACGGCATTGAATACGCTGAATTATTTTGACGGTGTGAACTTCTCGGCACGGGCGAAAAGTAAGGCACTATTTTCGGTGGGGTTGATGGACGATATTTGTCCGGCGCGGACGGTTTACGCGGCATACAACCATTATGCGGGTGAGAAAAAGATGGTGGTGTATCCGTACAACAACCATGAAGGCGGCGAAATGTTCCACACGCAGGAGAAGTTGAATCTGGTGACGAGCGAGTGGGCGGTGTAAAGCCGAACCCCTATCCCCAGCCCTTCCCCCGCAAGCAAGGGAAGGGAGAAAATCAAATGGTGTGGCAAAACAGATTGGGATATGTAGTATATCCCAATTTATATCGCAAATTTGGGATATGTGGGATAAATATGCCCCAAACTAATCTGGTTTGGACATTAGACGGTGTACCGCGAGCTTACGTTCTAGGTTCAATGAAGACGGCAACAATTCCACCCAACCTGTCCACCCACCAATCGAAACAAGATCAGAAGCAGATTTTGCAAATTCACCTTCTGGATTACTAATTGCTGCGTTTAGCCAACCAGCCAAATTATCTGCAATCAAATCCCCAGCATATATGTCACTTTCAGGAGAGCGGGTTAACTTGATTGGATTACTCACGCCTTCTGGGTCAATTAAGTGACGCAAGTTTTCCTGCATTTTTGGTCTAAGCTCATCATCTCCACTTAATTTATCTGAAACAACAGTAATTTTAAGACTGTCAAATCCAAGACTGTCTTTTTTTAATGTATCGTTATAATAAAAAACATACTGATTAGCTATAAAATAACAGGTAAATAAAAGAGGAAGCATTTGATTCTCAAGCCCCTCAATTTCATGATAACCATGGAAATTGATAAATGAATATTTCATGCGACGGCGATTTTTGTAATCTGGATATTCCTCAAATCCTATTCCTCGCCCTTCTATTCCACCAATTAACTGATTGTATTCATTTAATAGAGCCTGTTTAGAAACACGAAGTGTTTCTTCTTGAAAAGAATAAGCATTTACGAATGGTTTGAATTCGTCAAATATTGACGAAAATGCCTCACAGAATTTTTTGCGGTAACTAGGTCCAGTTTTCCATTTTTTCAACTGATTTGACGGAAGTTTTGATTGAAGATTAGTTAGGAATTCTGTAAATAGCTTGTCAGATCTCAAAACTTCATGGGGTGGTTTCTCGTTATCAATGAGCGACTGCAAGGCTGGATCAGATTGAAAAACAAAATTTACAATTGTGTGCCAAGTTGTATCATGTCCATCTTGCAGCCAATCACTAGGGCAAGCATCGCTATAAACATAAAGATGAGCGGGACGCATTACGGCCTCATTACTTATAACGGTTCGACACGACCATCGGTGGTGAGTTGGCTGACACGCAGTTCAGCTTTGTCGAGCAGCGATTGGCAGTGTTCGGACAACAACCGTCCACGCTCGAACAGGGTGACAGAGTCATCGAGAGGCAGGTCACCGGATTCGAGTTTGGTGATGATGCTTTCGAGTTCTTCGTAAGCAGTTTCAAAAGAGAGTTCGTTTATATCGCTCATGCGAGTCCTTATCTTCTACACGGGCTTTGAGGTCGCCGTCATGAAATTGAATGGTGATACCCTCGCCTGCTTTGGTTCCAGCGGCCTCACCCAAGCGTGACATATCCTCGCTGCGGTAGACGATGGCATAACCACGTTTGAGGATGGAGCGCGGATCGGCGGCATTGAGGGCGTCAGTACGGGCAGAAAGACGCTCACGCCAGCGCGAGATGGCAGCGGTTTGCAAGCTGGCAAGGCGGGTGTTGTAATCATCGACACGCTGGCGGTAGTTGCGGATGGTGTTGGCAGGCGCGACATGCCCCAAAGTGCGGCGCGATGCGGTCAGGTTGGATTTTAGGCCAGCCAGCTTGTCATCCATGAGACCGTTGAGGGTGTCGCTGAGGTCACGGATGTTCAGGCGCAGTTCGGCACTATCGGGCGTGGCAAGTTCGGCAGCGGCGGAAGGCGTGGGCGCGCGTAAATCCGAGACAAAGTCGCTGATGGTAAAGTCGGTTTCGTGGCCTACGCCGGTAATGATGGGGATGCGGCTGGAGGCGATGGCACGGGCGACACGCTCATCATTGAAAGCCCACAAATCCTCGATACTGCCACCACCGCGGCACACGAGAATGACATCCACCTGCGTATGGGTGTTCAGGCGTTCGATGGCGGCAACAATGCGTGGCGGTGCATCCGCGCCCTGCACCAATGAGGGACTGAGGATAATCTCGGTGAGGGGGAAACGGCGGCGCAGGACGTTCTGCATATCCTGAAAGGCGGCGGCTTCGGGCGAAGTGACGATGCCGATCTGACGGGGGAAAGCGGGAATGGGACGCTTGCGGTCAGGATCGAATAGACCTTCGGCTTCGAGTGTGGCCTTCAACTGCTCAAATTGTAAGTAGAGATCGCCAGCACCGACTGCGCGGACGCTATCGGCATAGAGTTGATAAACACCCTGCGAGTCGTATACGCCAACGTAACCATGTGCCATGATGGCATCACCGTCATCGGGATGAACGCTCTGGCGGGCGGTGTTGGTGCGCCACATGACGCATTTGAGCTGTGAACCACCATCTTTGAGCGTGAAATACCAATGACCGGATGAGGCGCGGCGCATGTTGGAGACTTCACCCTGCACCCAGACATCCTGCAAGTTGTCGTTGACTTCAAACATTTCGCGGATATAGGTGGTCAGTTGGCTGATGGAATAGGCATCGGTCATAAGTTTCCCTTTGGCACTAGCACGATAAGATTATACAATAGGCGGCGTGATCGTGGAACAATGTTGAGGAGTTGGTTTGATGGCTCACTTAAATGCGGAACAGCGGGAAAAGCTGGTGAACGAATTGAAGGGCATGCCTTTTAATAAGGCTAAGGGTAAGGTACGTGGGATGGATGAAAGCAGCCGGTTGGTATATTACCGCAATGCGCAGGGCGTGGGGCGCTGGCTGACGCGTTATGATCTGCCGACGTTGGGCACACGGGTGACGCTGGTGGAATCTCATCAAGACACGGACAAGAACGGCAAGATCAAGTCCGAGTACGAACTGGCGGAAATCATTGCCGAGGCGCTGCCGGGGAATCTGAGTTAGGTAGCAGAAAACAAATCGCCAAGCACGCTAAGCAGCAAGAGAACGCCAAGGTGTAATTTTCATGATGATTTGGGCGATCAATTTGAGTTAGTCCGGTGAACCCCGCAGATAGGGAGCAAGAGCGCACTTTTGATGATGTAAAGGTGTTCTAGTATATGCATCGACAGAAAGTAAGATAGAACACATTTAGAGCAAAGGGTAAATATGTTACGGACAATAGCGCAAACACGTGATCAAAGCCGGCTTTACCGCTTGGCAGGGATCGCGTTTTTTACCGTGTTGACGATCATCGCAGCACGGGTGACGATTGATATTGGTGTTGTGCCATTCACGCTGCAACCGCTGACGGTGGTGCTGAGTGGGATGGTACTGGGTTGGCGCGATGGGCTGCTGAGTCAGGCGATTTACGTGGGCTTGGTTGCGGCAGGAATGCCACTGGATGCGCGGGGACTGGGCAGCGCGGCGCTGGTGGGACCTACGGCGGGTTTTCTGATCGGGTTCATCGCAGCGGCGGGTGTAGCTGGCTGGCTGGTAGAACACGGTGGCAAGCGAGTCTGGCAGCGCTGGCTGGCGGGCGTGGCAGGCATGGCGGTCATCTATGTGGTGGGCGCGGTCGTGCTGAAGGCGGTCACCGGTATGGAGTGGGCGAATGCATGGAGCGCGGGTGTCGCGCCATTCATTGTGCCGGATATGGTGAAGGCATTGATCGCGGCGGCGCTGACCGAAGGCGGACGGCGACTGCTGCTTAAAGGACAGCAAACATGATTCTGGAAATCGTTACTATTCAGATCAAAGCGGGGCAAGAAGCCGCATTTGAGGCCGCATTCAAGGATGCATCGCACTTGATTGCCAGTTCGGACGGCTATATCTCACACGAGCTGCGGCGGTGCTTAGAGACCACAGGCAAATATGTGAATATGGTGACGTGGCAAACGGTGGATGACCATATGATCGGGTTCCGCGAATCGGCACGGTTTCAGGAATTCAGGGCAATAGTGTCGCCGTACTATGATTCACCGTCGACGATGAACCATTATGAAGTGGTGATGCAAAATCCGGCGTAAGCGGTTTGCTCTCTAGCGGTTCTCTCATAAAAATGGGAAGTTAAGCCACTTTTTTAAGGCCGAATGGACGTTGTAATGATCCTAGAAAAAGCCATACTGAATGTGAAGATCGGGCAGGAAGCCGATTTTGAGGCGGCATTTGCCAACGCGTCAGCGATTATTGCCAGCATGACAGGTTACCGGCGGCATGAACTGCGGCGGTGTGTGGAGATTGCTAGTCAATACGTGTTATTGGTGGAATGGGACACACTGGAAGACCACACGGTAGGCTTTCGGGGGTCAGCACAATATCAGGAATGGCGGCGACTGCTACACCATTTCTACGATCCATTCCCAACGGTCGAGCATTACGAGGCAGTTAACTGAACTTAAGGGGAGAGAATTATGAACAACGCTGTTACGGTTACTTTTGTGCCCGAATACGTCATTACGTGGTTGATTATCGGGCTGATTGCGGGATTTTTAGCCAATATTTTGCTGCGCGGGGGCGGACGAAGCGCGACATCCAACATTGTGATTGGATTGCTCGGCGCGATCATCGGCGGATTTTTGTTCACGGTATTGGGCATCCAAACGCCTGAATCGTTAAACGGTGGTCTTACCCTGCGTTACATTGATATTATCGTGGCCTTTATCGGCGCGATCATCGTGATCGCCCTTTTCGGCGGGTTATTGCGGCGGCGTATTGGTTAAGGCGTGATGTATTAGCGGTAAAGCAAAAGGACGGGCAGCCCGTCCTTTTTGATTCCAAGCCAGCGCGAGGATTAGCCTCACATTTCGGCTAGGTCTTCGGCGGTGGCGGTCAAACCGAGAATGTTGTATCCCGCATCTACATGGACAACCTCACCTGTGACGGCGCTGCTCAAATCCGAACCCAACCAGAGCGCCGTTTTGCCAACTTCTTCCTGCGAAACATTGCGGCGTAAGGGTGACGTTTTCTCGGAATACTTAAGCATGGTACGGATTCCCGGCACACCTGCCGCCGCCAGTGTCTTGATCGGCCCGGCGCTGATGGCATTGACGCGGATACCTTTGGGTCCCATGTCATTCGCCAGATAGCGGGTAATCATTTCGAGGGAGGCTTTGGCGATTGCCATGACATGATACTTGGGCATGACTTTTTCAGCCGCGTAGTAGGTCAGGCTCATGATGCTGCCACCTTCAGTCATTAATGGCTCGGCACGTTTTGCCATCGCAATCAGGCTGTAGGCGCTGATGTCGAGCGCCAGCTTAAAACCATCACGGGAGATGTCAATAAAGCGTCCGTCAAGGTCTTCACGATTGGCATAGGCTACGGCATGAACCAGCACATCAATCCGACCATATTTGGCTTTGACCTTTTCAAAGACAGCATCCAAGTCGGCATCGCTGCTGACATCAGCGGGTTCTACAAAATCGCAGCCGATTTCTTGCGCCAGCGGAAACACACGCTTTTCCATGATTTCGCCAGCATAGCTCAGGAGAATGGTCGCGCCTTCATCATGAAACTTTTTTGTAATTCCCCAAGCAATTGAGTTTTTATTGGCAACGCCAAAAATCAGCGCAATTTTGCCATCCATTAAGCCCATATAAATTTCTCCTTTGAGGTGCTGTCGGTTATCTGTGAGACATCATCAGTAAATCTATTTGGACGATGAAGGTTGATAACCTGAAAGCAAGCAAGCCGATTATTAGATGCGCTTAATTTAACACAGGGGACAGGCGTACGCTACGCACAACCCTAAAAAGAGCTGTGTTGTAATCGTGGCACGGGCGTTGGGTAGGACACGGCATATGCCGATAAAATGAGTTCAGACAGGTAATGACAGAGGGGTAACATCATGCGGATTATGAGGATCAGGCGACACTGGCGATGGGTGTTTACATTACTACTGATCGCATTGGTGGTGATCGTATGGGTTGTGATTATCAACAGACCAACAGAACCCATGGGGCGGTTGTTGATTGAACGACAAGACTCTGACGATAACCTGATATACGTGTTTGACTTCATTACACAGAAACTAGCAAAAATCCAATTTAATAACGTTACCGATATTCGGATCATATATCAGCTAAGTTTATCGAAGGACGGTAATCGGATAGCATTTATTGGTTCGAAAGGCAACCAATACGGCATTTACGTAGCGGATGTTCCTTTCAATGATGTACGTCTAGTTTCCAGCGGCACGCGGGATACTCAACCGCAGATTTCACCGGACGGCAGCACCGTTGTTTTTATGCGGAGCATCAATTACTTTTCGGCGTTGTTCAGCGTCGGTGTGGATACCGAAGTCGAGCGCCAACTGACCGAATACACGAATGATTTGGAGGCGGATTGGTCGCCGGATGGCAAGCGGATCGTGTTTACAACATCACGCGATGGTTTCCAGGAATTGTATTCGATGGCAGCCGACGGCAGCGACCAACAGCGGCTGACGAACAATGAACTCCAGAACGATTTACGGGCGCAGTATTCACCTGATGGCAAATGGATTGCCTACATGACCAATTATTCGGTGGGTGATGGTACAGGCGAAATCTGGCTAATGGATGCTGACGGTCAAAATCAACGACAGCTCACTCATGACCAATTGGATGATCGTGAACCGATATGGTCACCGGACAGCCGCCAGATTGTTTTTACGAAGGCGCAGCCTGATCGTAAGGGAACGGATATTTTTGTTTATGATGTTGGCAGCGAGCACATTCGGCAATTGACCGACACAGATGGTTATGAGTTCCAGCCTGTGTGGTCGCCTAACAGTGATTGGATTGCTTTCGAATCAAATCCGAGTGGAGATGGTCAACAACTTACTATTGATGTCATGCGGGCTGATGGAACGGATAGGCATCCGTTATTGGGCGGAACTGACCTGATTCCTGTCGGACGGGGGTTTACATGGACGAGCTAAGGAAGCGCTCAACGGCGAAGGGTGGGGTCGAAGGCATCACGCAGGCCATCACCGACGAAGTTGAAGGCCAACACGGTCAGGCTGATGACCAAACCGGGAGTAAGCCATAACCACCAAGCGGTTGTGAGCCATGCTTTGGCATTCTGGAGCAAATTACCGAGGCTGGCATCGGGCGGTGGAACACCCAAACCGATGAAGCTCAGAGCCGATTCGCTGAGGATGGCAGCCGGAATCGCCAGCGTCGCCGCTACGAGTACGGGCGCAAGGGCATTTGGCAGCAAGTGAGACAGGATAATGCGCAGCGGAGTCGCGCCGATGGCATGGGCAGCCACGACGTAGTCACGTTCTTTGAGGGCTAGAAATTCACCGCGAACGAGGCGGGCTACATCCATCCAACTGAAGGCGCTGAGGATAAATATGACCGTCCAAATGCTGGGGGCAAGCAGCGCATTGAGTGCTAGAAACAAAATGAAACTGGGGACAGATAGGAAAATATCGACAAGGCGCATGAGTAGATTATCGAGCGTACCACCGGCATAACCGGAAACTGCACCCAAAGTCACACCCACACCGATGCTGATGAGCATGGCAAAAAAGCCAACTGCCAGCGATACGCGCATCCCATAGAGCAAACGGGCGAACAAGTCACGGTTGAGGTCATCTGTACCGAGGGGATGTTCCAGTGTCGGCGGCTGGGGAAATCCACGCGTCACACCGGCAGCGCGGGGATCAATGTCGTTGGGGTTGTAGGGAGCGATGCGATCCGCAAAAATAGCCAGCGCAGTAAAAACGATCAGCAAGATGAGGCTGGCGTTGGCTAAACGATGGCGCTGGAATTGGCGTAAGGTTAACCGCCAAGGACTTTGCTGTTGCACTTCGTTGGTGAGGGTGACGGTATTACTCATAGCGAATCCGAGGGTCAATAAAATGATAAGCAATATCGGCAAAGAAGTTGCCGAGAACAATAAAGAGCGCCGAGAGCATGGTGACACCCATGATGATCGGAAAGTCACGGCGAAGGGCGGCATTAACTGCCAGCAAGCCTAAGCCCGGCCAACCGAAAACGAACTCGATAATAAATGAGCCGGATACTAACTGCGGGATGGAGAGGCCAATCAAGGTGATAAGAGGTGTCAAGGCATTACGGAGGGCGTGAACGCGCAGGATGCGGCCTTCGGTCATGCCTTTGGCGCGGGCGGTACGAATGTAATCCTGCGACAGTACATCGAGGATGCTGGAACGCTGATAGCGTACCCAACGTGCCAAAGAAGCCGCAGCAAGGGCGATGGTCGGCAGGAGCAAATGCTGCCCAATGTCGATGGCGGCCTGCACTCCCTGATAACTTTCACGGACGTTTCGCATTCCGGTCGTTGGCAGCCAGCGTAACTGGACGCTGAAGATTTGCATCAGCAGCAGCGCGAGGAAAAAACCGGGCATACTGAGGCCGATGAATGACAATCCCGTAATGAGGTAATCACCCCATGTGTAGCGCTTGATCGCGGAAAAGAGCGCTACCGGAATAGATAATACTAGCGCCAAAATGAGTGAACTGAGGCCGAGCAAAATAGTTGCAGGCAGACGATCTTGAATTTCGAGCAGGACAGCACGGCGGCCTGTGAGGGAAAATCCGAGATCGCCCTGAAGGGCACTGCCGAGCCAGCGAATGTACTGGATGGGTACGGGTTGATCGAGACCGAGTTTGACGCGCATGCGGTCTAAATCCTGCGCGGAGGGCGGCGGCTTGTTGGGGTCAATATAGACGACAAGCGGATCACCGGGGGCAGATTTGATAATCAGGAATGACAGGATAGAGATCCCGATGAGCAGCGGAATCATTTGCAACAATCGACGTACTAAATAGCGACTCATCAATATCCTGTTTCAGGTGGACTATCGAAAGAAACGAGATAAACCCCCACCCCATTGCACCTGCCTTGCGGCAAGCTCAGTACGGTGCTTACCTCCCCCGCACGCGATGGAGGGAGCAAATCAATACGGGAGTACGAAGCGGGTTTGCGAAAATGAATGGTGTCCTCTCCCTAACACGCAGAGCGCGAGAGGGAAAGAACACCACCTGTAAAATTAGCTGGCCTTATGGATGCGTTCCGGATGTTGGAAACCGGAACCAATCGACAGGTCGAGAATGGCATCTTCAACATTGAAGTTCTTGCTGATGACAACCGGATTCTGATTGCGATACAGCGGCAATGTGGGCAGCTCGTCCCAGAGAATGGCTTCGATCTGTTCGTAAATTGCCATGCGTTCGGTGTTATCCGTCAGGGTGCGGGCTTTGGCGAACAGGTCGTTGACTTCAGCGTTGTCATAGTTTTCCAGATTGGGGCCGAGTTCGGGTGTGGTGATGTAGAAGTTGGAATAGCTGTTCGGCTCTGGCCCAATTTGCGACCAACCGGATACGACCACATCGAAGGGCTTGTCCAAGACGCGCGCCTGATACAACTGGGCAATCATGGTGTTGAGGTCGCGGGTTTCCAGATCAACCTGAATACCGATGTCCTTCCAGTAGGCTTGAACGATGGTGGCATAGGTGAAGTAATCGCGGAAACCTTCCTGGAAGGACAGCAAGTTGATGACCCAAGGTTTACCATCGAGATCGCGGATGCCGTCGCCGTCGGTGTCTTTGATACCGGCTGCATCCAGCATTTCGCCAGCGCGAACAGGATCGTAGTCATAACCGCCCAATTTGTCGTCACTGTAGAAGGGAACGGTTGAATCAAAGTGGGAGTTATGAACCGTGCCATAACCCTGACGCACGCTGTCCACCAATGCCTTGCGGTCAATGGCGACCATGAGCGCCTGACGGATATTCTTATCCTTGAACTGCTCGATGTTGTTGTTGAAGAATACGGCGAACAGGCTGTCGTAATCGGCAATGGTCAGGTTGAAGTCGGGGTTGGTCTTGAACTGCTCGACCGAGCCACCGGGGACATTCAACAGGAAGTCCAACTCGCCGGTTAGTAAGGCGTTGACCTGTGCATCCAAATCGGGGATGATGCGGAAAATAAGTTTATCGACGCAAGGACGGCCTTTGAAGTAGTTCTCATTGGCTTCGAGGGTGACGCTCTCACCTGTGACCCATTCAGTGACCTTAAACGGCCCTGTGCCGACGGGCGCACGATTAAATTCGCCAGAACGTAAATCCTGACCTTCAAGGGCGTTGTTGGGGATAATGGGCACGCTGATGTCGGTGAAGAAGGATGCGTTCGGCTCAACAAGTGTGGCAACGACCGTATAATCGTCCTTGGCTTCAAACTTGATGGCTTGATCACCCTGATAGAAACGGGGGCGGAACGGCGCAATGTCTTCTTCCGAGGTTTCGATGGTGTTGAATGTGTAGACGACATCGGCAGCGGTCAGTTCGGCACCATTGCTGAACTTAACCCCTTGATGCAGGTTGAACGTCCATGTGAGGCCATCGTCGCTGACCGACCAGCTTTCCGCCAGATCACCCGTGATTTCCTTGCCCCAGTTTTCGCCGCCGAGGGTCAGCGGGTTGAACAGGTAGGACAGGACTGCGCCCGAAATACCATCATTGGCATAGATGCCGTTGAGGCTGACGGGGTTATCGGCAATGGCGGTGACGAGCGTACCACCCTGTACCGGACAGGTATACATGGCATCGGATTGGGCGCTGACACCCGCTACACCAACCAATAAGAGTAAGCCTAAAATGAATATGATCTTTTTCAAGGTCTGATTCCTCTCTCAACTAAAACTGCACTGTGGAAAGCATACTGGCAACTTGCAGATGATGCAAAATTCTTCATGACCGCAACGATGCCCATATCAATACTCCGTATTACGCTGTTTAGTTTAACGAAGTTAATTTCGCATGTCTAACAATGGTATCAAGTGGTTTCGTGACCGATAATCGTAATCGGTAGTATAGAAGTTGCAGCCTGCCCCACAAAAGCCTATTATCTGCATGTCACTATGAGGAGATAAGATCAATGAGCCAACAGCCTATACACGTTGTGGTCGCGATGGATTTTTCGGACGAGATTATGGCTAAACTACGCGCCATCTCACCACGATTACAAATCGAACGGCATTTCCCGAACGTACCTGATTCGGTTTGGCCGGAAACCGAAATCTTGTACACGGTGCGGCACTTCCCGGAGCCATTACAAACACCGCGTCTGCGCTGGATTCAAACGCACTTCGCGGGTGTAGACAGCATCACCAAGTTACCGATTGTGAAGGCGGAAGACGTCGAGATTACAACCGGCAGCGGCATCCATGCGGTGCAGATGGCGGAATATTGTCTGGCGATGATGCTGGCCTTTGCCTACAAAATACCAACGGCGCTGAAACTTCAGGCCAAAGCCGAGTGGCCGACTCGTCCGACGGATGTTTTCGCGCCGTATCAACTGCGGGGGCAAACGCTGGGCATCGCGGGTTACGGGAGCATCGGGCGTGAATTGGCGCGGTTGGCAGCAGCATTCGGCATGACGGTGCTGGCAAGTAAGCGCAACATGAAAGAAGTGACTGACAACGAAGGCTATGCCGAACCGGGTACGGGCGATCCTGAGGGTACGATACCAGCGCGGTTGTATCCGCCGGAAGCAATGGCTTCGATGGTGGCGCTGTGTGATTGGGTGGTGGTCACGACACCGTTGGTGGAAGGTGCGCCGCCAGTGATCGATGAAGCCGTGTTGAAGGCCATGAAGAAAACAGCAGTATTGGTCAATGTGGCGCGTGGTGCGGTGATTGATGAAGCGGCACTGATTACGACTTTATCGACTGAAAAAATCGCAGGGGCGGCGCTGGATGTGTTCAAAGAAGAGCCATTGCCGGCTACCAGCCCGTTGTGGAATCTGGATAACGTGATCCTGACTCCCCATATTTCAGGGAACAGCGCCCAATTGCACGAGAAAGCGGCGGCGTTATTCGCAGAGAACTTGCAACGGTATCTTGAAAATAAGCCGCTGCTCAACCAGTTCAATCGCAAACGCGGGTACTAAAGACACGTTGTAAGTGGCACATGACGCTAATCAGAAGCGAACTTTTTGGCGGGCAAGAACGTATTCACATATTGAGATAAGACATTGGCAGATTTAGGAGAAAGAGGTCGTTATGATCGCTAAGGAATTGGCTCAGAAGGTGCTGGCGGAAGCGCTGCGTACAGGAGCGGATCTGGCTGAGATTTATGTGGAAGACGTGGTATCACTGCAACTTCAAATGGAAGACTCGCGGCTGGAACAAGCGGTGCGGGGAGCCGACCGCGGCGCGGGTGTGCGAGTCTTTTTTGGCAATTTAGTGACTTATGCGTATACCGATGAATTAGACGAGAGCAGCCTGATGAACGCGGCACGGGCGGCAGCTTCGGCAGGCAGTGGCAGTAGTAAAACACATATTGTAGATTTGACGACGCAAAAAAGCCGGCTTGAATTCCCGATCGAGAAACCGTTTGACACAATGACGGTGGCAGATAAGGCGGCGCTGCTGGGCAAGATGGATGTGGCAGCACGCGCCTACAGCCCGCATATCGTGCAGGTGACCGCCGGATACCTTGAACTGCGGCGGCGAATGTGGTTGTTTAATTCAGAGGGGGTTCAGGTCGAGGATGACCGCACCTTTACCGAGATGCGCGGCGGGGTAGTGGCAGGCAAAAACGGCACGCTGCAACGGATTCGGGAAGGCTTCGGCGGACGAATCGGGCTGGAACTGCTCGACCGGAATGACGCACTTGCCAAAATACAGACGATGGCGGAAGGGGCAGTCAAGATGCTAGATGCCAAGCCCTGCCCTGCCGGTGATATGACGGTGGTGATGTGCAACGGTTGGGGCGGTGTGCTGTTCCATGAAGCCTGTGGTCACCAGATGGAAGCGGACTTCATCACCAAGGGCAGTTCGGCTTACACGGGTAAAATCGGTCAGCAGATCGCGAATCCGATCATCAGCGCGGTGGATGACGGCACGATACCCGGACGGCGCGGTTCGTTGAAGTTTGACGATGATGGTACCCCAGCCCAACGCACGGTGTTAATTGAAAAAGGTATCCTGAAAGAATATATGTGGGACAAGGTGGAGTGCCGACGAGTCGGACGGGCGACCTCAACCGGCAATGGACGGCGCGAAAGTTACCGTCATATGCCGATGCCGCGCATGACCAACACCTTCATTGACCAAGGCGAACATGACCCATCCGAGATTATCGAATCGGTCAAAAAAGGTATCTACATCAAAGGCATGGCGGGTGGTCAGGCCGATATTTCACGCGGGGATTATGTCTTCAACGCGACGGAAGCCTACATGATTGAGGATGGCAAATTGACCGCGCCCATTCGCGGGGCGACTGTTTTTGGTAACGGACCCAAAACCTTGATGCAAATAGATATGGTGGGCAATGATCTGGCGCTCGACCCCGGCATGGGGATGTGCGGCAAAGGGCAAAATGCGCGGGTGAGCGTCGGGCAGCCGACCATCCGTATTCCGATTGCGACTGTAGGCGGTACGGATGATTCGGTTAGCGGCACGAATTAACGACGAAAGCATAAGGAGCAATCAACATGACTGATTATATGGAACTGGCAAAAGAAGTCGTTAAACGTGCATCCGCCAAGAATGTCGAAGCCGAGGCGGTCATCACACAGGATACGGAAACACAGATCAAGGTCAGCAAAGGGGAAGTCGAGCAGCTTTCACAATCGAGCGCACGTGGATTGGGTGTGCGGGTGATTGATGGCGGGCGAACCGGATATGCTTACACCTCGGACTTTTCGGAGGATGGCATCGAGCAGACATGGCGCACGGCACTGGAACTGGCAAAGGTGGCGACCGCCGATGAACACCGCAAACTGCCGGAAACGCGTTCTATCCCTGATGAAGATTTAGAAATCTGGGATGAGAAGCTGGTGAATGTTTCGACACAGGACAAAATCGCGCTGCTGAAGGCGGTCGAACAAGCCGCGTTGGATTATGATCCGCGAATCATACTGGCGGAATTTTGCAATTACGGTGATGCCATCAGCCACTTTTATCTGGCGAACTCCAAAGGTTTCGCGGGGCAGTTCGGGCGGACGACGGCTTATGCCTATCTGATGGCTATCGCACGCGGCGAAGACAATGAGATGACGAACTCGTTCGGCATGGGCGCATCCAACTACTTTGGCGATCTCGATCCAAAGGCGATCGGGATTGAATCAGCCGAAAAATCGATCAGCCTGTTGGGGGGCAAACCTGTGCCGACACAGGTGGGAACGGTGGTGCTGGATTATTTCGTCGGCGCGCAAATCCTCGGTGCGCTGGCACAAGCACTCTCGGCTGACGCGTGGCAGAAGAAACGCTCGTTTCTGGTTGACCGGATGGGGCAGCAAGTGGGCAGTGATATGGTGACGCTGATGGATAACGGGCGGCTGAAGCGCGGGTTGGCTTCGGCTCCATTTGATGGCGAGGGTGTGCCGACTTCAGCAACGCGGTTGGTGGATGAGGGCGTATTGCAGAACCTGACCTATGACAGCTATTCAGCCAGTAAAGCAGGCGTGAAATCAACCGGAAACGCCCAACGCGCCGGACATCGCAGCCTGCCGGGATTGGGGCCGAGCAACTTCTATATGCAGCCGGGGAATGTGTCTCGTGACGAGATTATCGCGGGGGTTGATAAAGGGTTGTACGTCATCAGCGTGATGCAGACAGGCGGCATTGACCCGATTACAGGTGATTGTTCGATGGGCGCGAATGGCTTGTGGATTGAGAACGGCAAGATCGTGGGGCCAGTGGGTGGTGTGACGGTGGCAACCACACTGAATGATTTCCTCAACAATATTACGCAGGTGGGTAACGATCTACACATGGTTCCGATGTTCGGCACCATCGGCGTGCCTACCCTACGGGTGGACAACGTGACGATTGGTGGAACCAAATAGGTGCGACTTTTATCAGCAACCTGCGTATAGTATAGTGTAACAGATTGTAATGAGGAGATCAGGACGATGTCAGAAAACGAACAATTCAACCACAACCCGGATGAAGAAACATCGGCGGAAGATAATCCGAAAAACCCGGTGGAGTCGTTCATATATCATCAGCGTCGGGCGCTGGAGCATACGGGCAAGGCGCTAGAAGCGCTGCTGCCGGAAGGCTTCCGCGAGCATGGCACATCCGCCAGCAAAGAGTTCATCAAGAGCTTTCAAGTACTGGTAGACGCGGCTATCGGCGAAATCGAAAAAGCCACCACGCGGGTGGAAGATGCCGAAAATGCTAAGGACGACGGTAGTGATAAGCCGTCAACCACTGGCAAGACCAAGGTTAAAGTGCAGGTCGAATAAGACCCAAGCCTTTTAACCACAAAATACAAAGAAAGGACAAGGGGTGGGTCATCGGCTTACCCCTGCTCCTATTATGAATCAATTCAACAAACTAAACCGTTTTTCGCGCAACACACGCATGATTGGCTGGGTGATCCTTGTCCTGCTGATTATGGCGCTGCTGTTTGCCTTCTTTTCGTCACAACTGGGGCAGAATGTGCTGCTGATTTGCTGCGGCGGTGGAATCTTGGTGGTGGTTGTCGGCATCCTGTCCGAGCGTGGGATGCGCCGCCCGCGCTGAGAAGTATCTTTATTTATCCCAACCAAAGTTTAGATTTTCACAGCCTGAGCTACTCTTTTGGCTAGTTTTGGCGCAACTATTGATACCTAAAGCAAATGGGCGCGTATAAATAAACAATGTCTAACAGCATAGGAGTACATAGCCAATGTATGGGATGTCCGGTTATCGTGGCGAATGGAATAATCGCGGTGGATGGGATCGTCGGGGATACAGAGGTCGCGGGCCGCACGGCTTTTTCTTCTTCCCTATTCTTTTACTGGCGGGCTTTGCGTTCTTCGGCTTGTTCAAGTTCCTGCTGCCGCTGATCGTCATTGGCATGGTAGTGACCTTCGTCAGTTCCAAGATGCGCGGTGGCTTTGGTGGTCACGGACGTTTTCATCATCATGGCGGTGGTGGGCGCGAGTTCTGGAACCAGCGCTGGAACTGGGAGAACGAATGGAGCGAAAAGCGTAAGCACGACTGGAACGGTGATGAGAAGCCCAAGCGTGACGACAGCGACGACAGCCCACGTTATGCCCGTACGGCAAATGGCGACTGGGTAGAAATCGTCTAATTTTTAGTGTATAGACTAAAGCGAGGGCGACCAAAGGGTCGTCCTTTTGATTCCAGCGGCAAGATCACAACCCACTCAAGCGACTATGGGTATAATCACGCCATTATTTTCAGCATCGAGATAAGGAACAGTCATGAACTATGATCCGCTGCCGCTGCCACCACAGTTACCGGATGAGGTGCTGGAACGGCGCAAGAATCTACCTGTGAAAGTCACGGCGGTGACGCTGGAAGGCCGATACGTGCGGCTGGTTCCGCTGGATTTGGAGGCACACACTGATGTGCTGTACGGGATGTCCAACGGCACTCCGATTTCAATCGGCGGACGATCCACCGGCGCGTATGATGCCGAGGCAATGATCTGGCGCTATATGAACGGCGGGCCGTTCGCCAACGCCGACGAGATGCGGACGTATCTGCGCGGCTCGGTGGACGCGCCCAACGGGTTAGCACTGTGCGCGATTGACCGCGAACTCAATCATCCGGTGGGGGTGGCAACCTATATGAACAACTTCCCCGAACATTTGAAGGTGGAGTTGGGAAGCATCTGGTACAGCCCGATTGCCCAGCGAACAAAGGCTAATCTTGAGGCGACCTATTTGATGCTGCAACATGCGTTTGGGTTGGGCTACCAGCGGCTGGAATGGAAGTGCGATGCCCTCAATGAACGGTCACGGCGCGCGGCACTGCGGATGGGATTTCAGTTTGAGGGGATTCAGGCGGCACACTTCATCGTGAAGGGGCATAACCGCGATACGGCATGGTTCAGGATACTCGACAGCGAATGGGGCGGCGTAAAAGCGCGGCTGGAAAGTATGCTAGAGATTTAGACGATAATAAAGTTGTGCGAATAACCATTCAACCTATAATGAGCAGTACGAAGGATGATCACAGGGGATTATATGCCGAATGGTAAGATGTTTATTCGCTACTACACCTTGCTTGTAGGTGTCGCATTCACGATTGCCGGGGTGGGCGGGTTCATTCAGGGGATTACCCAACCTATTTCGCCTCACGCACCCCATTTGATGGTGGACATGAATTATGGGTTACTGCTGGGTTTGTTTCCGATCAACGTTTTCCACAACTTGCTTCATCTAGCGATTGGCGTCGGCGGCCTATTGACCTTTAGAAATCCGGTGCAAGCGCGGCGATTTTTACAAATCTTCGGCGGCCTGCTCGTCATCCTGACTGTCATGGGTTTGATTCCACAACTGAACACAACCTTCGGTCTGGTTCCGTTATTTGGACATGATATTTGGCTGCATGGGATTGAAGGGCTTATTGCTCTGTATCTGGTGTTTGCCATAAAACCTACCCTCTCCACCACACCTACGAAGATAACCTCATGAGCAATCAAACTTTACAACCGACATCCGACAATCCACCTGTTACGGCGCTGCTGCGTTGGGTCACGACGGTAGAGTCGGCGGTAGTGCTGTTTGCGGGCTTTGGCCTGTTGTTTCTTTCAACATGGGTTGCGCCGATATGGCCTTGGGCGCTCACCCCTTTCAACGCGGCGTTTCTGGGGGCGCTTTATCTGACGGCAGCCGTAGCAGCCTGTACGTTGGCGGCTGTACCGCGATGGTCACCTGCGCGGGTGATCGTGCCCATGATATTGGTATTTACAGCGATTGTGCTGATCGTTTCGATCTTGTATCTGGATCGCCTGATTCTGAACAGCCCATCGACATGGTTATGGTTCGCGCTGTATATCGTGATACCCCTCAACTCAGCCTATCACGTCTGGTTATATCGCGGTTTAGCGCCTACCGATACCCGCCCTGTGCCCATATGGTTTCGCAATCTACTGCTGATTGAAGTGGCGATTTTCATGGTGTACGGCACCGCTCTTTTCATTGCCCCATCCACCTTCAGCGCCTTCTGGCCCTGGAAGCTTGATGACTTTCACGCCCGTATGTATTGTGTAGCCTTTTTGACACCGGCTGTCGGGGCGTATCTGGTGAGGAAAAGTGGTAGCAAGTTGGAACTCATCACGATAGGGCTGACGCAAATCATCGGCGGGGTGCTGACAATACTGGGATTCGTGCTGGTTGATAGTGTTCAGAAACGTGCCGATTGGTCGGCAGCAGGCACATGGGTGTGGATGGCCTTTTTCCCGCTTTTGGTTGTGGTCGGGTTAGCCATGATCTGGCAGGGTCAACGGCGGCGATAAATCAATTCTGAAATAAAGTGACCCTCTAAATTCGAGAGCCACTTTTCAACTATTCATCTCTAAAAGTAGTCGTCACGGTTGCGACCATCATAGCGTCCGGTACTCATACAACAGTTCTTGAAACCGTTTGCCCGACTGGCATGGACACAGATCATCGCGTCCCAATTTCTCGACAAGTTCTTTGTCGCCGTGTACGATGCGGCGGCCTCGCTTGACGCGGGTTTCAGATGGGAAGCCCTTACGCCGTTTGCTCATCGGTTCAAAACAACACCGCGTCATCGAATGTGTTGTCATCATTGTGGTTCTGCATGATACACCTCCATTTGGAATCAGACGATATTGACGAGTAACTAATCATCCTTTGAAATTTGATAACCTATACTTCCATCGCAAAACAAATTACATCCATATGTATAAGTATCCTCTTCCAAATACCCTGCAATAGGCTCTCCGCACCATTCGCACATCCTTACATCTTGGTGACTTGTTTGGCAATTAACACATTGCCACTCTTCGTCAATATACACAACTGAGGGTTCTTCAAGATATTGGCAAGACAAGCAATAATACCTATCAGAATCATCAGAATATGGTGGTGTATCTCCAATTGCGCTTACTAAATAATCAATTGTTAAATCGGCATCGTCCAAATTTTCTAGAGTGAATGTGGTCGCAAGCAACTCAGATGCGCTAAATGGTTCTTTACAATTTTCGCACACAGAAAATCCATCATCTAGCAGAAAATTGGTCGTATAACCGCACTTGGCACAGTCTAATTGAACAAAATCGGCCGTAGAATTGCATACTAGACAATCAGTTTTAAATCGTATGTTTCCAATTTCATGTTTTTGAGCTGCGTCAAAATGACAAAATTCACATTTGATAAAGGTTATTCCTTGAGCTTTTTTATCTTGGATGTTTTTTCCAACTAACTCAAATTTCTCTTTTAGAAATCTTTCATTTGTTAACATTAATTCATTTAACTGTTGCAATTGGATTTGGTATGATGAGAATTCGTTCTTCCATTCATTACTTAACAAATTATGCAAATGATACCATGCACGACATTGTTTACTCACTATGTCAATAGTAGTCAGATTATCATTTTTGTGAAAAAAGTGAATTAACCTATTCCTATACTCGATTAAGTCCATAAAGGATTTCTCAGCATCTCTAGGAATATTTGTTTCAATAACATTTTTCAGTAGATTGAGCGCTTCTTTTGTCCCAACCGTATTAGAATTACCTTGTAGAAAACTCTGTAACTTCACATCTTTATCAGTTACGATAAGTGACCAATGTTCTTTCAAGAGTCTGCTTTTCAGAAAAATCTCGACACCGGAGCAAAAGTTGATTACAGAATATTTGGGTTTTTTTTCAATCTCGCTAATTGAGTTTTTTAAGAAATCCACGGCATTCTCGACTAATGCTTGAAATATCTCGTGCTCATTGATTCTTTTATCATGAGTCATGATTTGTGATTGCTCACTTTTTCTCTTTCAATCATCTTAAAAATCAAATTCCAGTATATGCGATTTATTCCCCTGCCCACAGTATACTCAAAAAGGCGACGGCGGAGGCGATAAAGCCGATAGCAGCTAGAGCAGCGTCGCCATGCGTATAGAAGAGCGTGGATGAGATCAGCAGGCCAGCAAAGAGTGTAGCGCGGGTGGTACGTTTGCCCTGCGACTCGATGCGCTGCAACTGTTTGCGGTAGGCAGTCGTCGGCGTGACTTTAACGGACAAATCGCCGCGATCCAACTGAGTCAGCACATTATCCAACTGCTGCGGGACGGTCACGGCGCGGTTGACGAGCATTCGTCCGGCCTCGAGCAGCACTTGTAGCGCATTGCCGCTAAAGAAGCTCTGGATAAAAGGTAAGCCAATTACTTCTCCACCTAGACCGCCGACACTCCCTGTACGAAGTGTGTCGGTCATCATACGCTGGGCATATGGGGCGAGTTCCGACCACGGGTTGAAATGCGGGTCAAGACTTGTCGCCATGCCACTGAGGATACCCATCGCCCGACCAAGGTAGATGAAGTCCTGCGGCACTTGAAACGGCATGGCATAGATCAAGTCGTTGAATTCTGAGCCGAGATCGCGAGCATCATCATAACTGACATTTTTGATGTCGGTCATGCTCATGCCCCAGACGGTATCAAAGGCGGCTCTGGTAGCCTCAACAATGCGTTCGGTATCAGCATCCGGCATGAGGAAGCCGAGTTGTTCGTAACTCTTGACCAAGCCTTCAGCATCGCGGGTGACAACCGAGGTGAGCGTGCTGATGAGGCCGGAGGCAAGCTGCGGCGAGAGCGCACCCGTCATCCCAAAATCCACAAAAATTAAATAGAAAGGGCGACCATTCTCGCCATAATCACGAGTGCCGTTGGCCTGTGGCAGCGGATAGACAAAGAGATTGCCGGGATGCGGATCGGCATGGAAGAAGCGCTCTTCAAAGACCTGTTTGAGATAGCAATCCATCAGCCGTTTGGCGACGGCTTTGCGACTTACGCCAGCAGCTTCCAAAGCGACGTAGTCATTGATTTTGATGGTGGTCACATCCTCGATGGTGAGGATTGAGTCGGTCGAGTGTTCGGTGTAGATATCCGGAATATAAATGCCCATATCATCTTTGAAGATTTCGGCAAAGCGAGCGGCGTTACGGGCTTCGTGCTTATATGAAACTTCTTCGAGCAGGACACGCCCAAATTCCTCGGTCAAAGCAGTCATATCGGCACGGCGACGGATGAACTGAAACTGGTTGGCGATGCGAGCGACGATACGCAGGGCGGCGAGATCAGTATAGATAATCGCGCGGATACCGGGGCGCTGGACTTTGACCACGACTTTGTCGCCATTGTGCAACTGACCGCGATAGACCTGCCCCAACGAGGCGGCAGCGATGGGGGTATCCGCCAGTGATTTATACCGTTTTTCTACGGCACCGAGTTCACGCTCGATAACTTTACGGATTTCTTTCTGGGGTACGCTCGGCACTTCGTCTTGAAGGCCAGCTAATTCGCGGGTGATTTCTTCGGGAAGCACATCTTCGCGGGTGGAGATAAACTGACCAAGCTTAATCATCACACCACCCATGATGATGGCGAAACCGCGAAAGCTGCGGGCATATTTAACGAAACGGGCGGTGCTGCCCGCATCAACGCGATCTTGCCCGATAACCTTGGGCATCAGGTAATACCAGAACAGAACGCTGGCAAATAAGCGTGCCGAAAACCACAGCGTCCGCACAAAACGCACCTGCATCGCCAGTGTGCGGCGTGGTGGCAGGGTTTTTGCTTGAGGCTCAGAAGCAGAAGCGTTCTCAGTCACCCTCCCCGCAGTCAGGGAGGGTGTTATATCACCATTGGCGGCGATACGGTTAAGGAATACGGGTTCGGTGATAACTTCCTCATCTGCTTCAGACGAAGGGCTGACGGTTTCATCCCGCAGCAGACGGTAGTTGGCTGGCAGCGCAGGTTTATGCCCGCTGCTTGGAGACCCGTTCGTCTTTAATAAACTGGATTCGGAGCGTTGATTGTTCAAACTTTGCGTCACCGATCTCTAAGTCCCAAAGGGCATACGGCAGTACAATATTGCGGCGGTAAGGACCGACCCGCAGCGTCAGCTCATCCCGCGAACGGTATAGGTCCATGTCATCTTTATTGGCGAAGGGCAGCGGGACGCTGAGGACAAATGTGCCGTCGCCGTTGCTTTCAACCATGTGAGTGCGCCCATCGAACATTTTCTCTGCCGGATTTTTGTCGCCGTAAAGTTCATTGGCTAAGGTGCGCAGTGTTTCTAGGCCGCCGACTTCTTGCCCAAACATAGGTGCTTTGAGCAGCGGCAGTTCACCGAATGCTTCACCAATAAAGGCCATGTTTTCTTTCTGCTTGGCCTTGGCAACATCGAAATAAGGGTCAACCACTTCGGGCGGGATGATGCGATTGCAGAGGATGGCATCAGTAGCGTAGCCATACAGATTAAGGTAAGTATAGGTGCGCTGTGTCTCTTTGATGACCATCTTTTCCGGATTGATGACCAACCGGATGCTGCTCATTTCGGGGTCAGTTAGCAGTTGGCGAACACTATCCAAAGTGTCAAACAACTGCTCGACCTGCCCGAAGGCGGCTTCATCGGGCATGGCATCACCACGCCGCATAAGTTTGCTGATGGGACGGATTACCCGGCTGACACCGCGCGTCAGCGTCAAGATACGCTCGAACCACCAGCGGGTCACATCGGGCAGGCTGAGGAGGCGCAAGGTTTCAGCGGTCGGGGCAGCATCCACCACCAACACATCGAACTGCCCTTCCTTAACGTACTTATTTATCCAGAGGAGATGTGCGCCTTCTTCCAAACCGGGGAGAATGGTCACTTCTTCGGCGACGACATCTTCCACGCCCTGTTTGCTGAAAAGCGCGACCATATACTTCTGGAACAAGCCCCAATATTTATCCATCGAGTAACGGGCATCGACTTCCTGTGCCCAGAGGTTGGGGTAAAGCTGAACGGGTTCGGGGCCGATTTGTTTTTCGAGGGAGTCTGCCAGACTGTGGGCGGTATCGGTGCTGATAACGATGGTTTTCAGACCCATTTCAGCGCAACGCAAAGCAGTCGCTGCTGAGATACTGGTTTTGCCTACGCCACCCTTGCCGGTGTGAACGATAATTCGCATGTGAAACCCTTCACGATCTATTGGTCATATTATACACGATAGAGGTTTTCATTCTCTCTACACTCATATACGTATAATGTGGGTGGGCGGTTGTGTGGCAGCGCTTTCATCGACTCGGGATGAAATGATGTATACCAAAAGACTGATGCTTATAATTGGAATAGCTCTATAATTGATGCTACCGTTTATTCACAAAGCATTGTAAACCGCATATGCCTTATAAAGTTGCAATTGACTTCGGCACGACGAACAGTGTGGTGGCGATCTGGAATGCCCAGACGGATCGGCCTGAAGTCGTCACATTACCCGGACTGAGTACAGCGGTAACGGGCGATTCAATGCCGTTGATTCCGTCGCTGCTCTACGTTCAAGATGCCAAGTCCGAGCGGGTTACGATGGGGCAAGCCGTGCGTGACAAGCAACTGGATTACCGGCAGGATAACCGTCTGTTTCGGAATTTCAAGCGGGGGATTGTCGCCGCACCAGCACCCGAAGCACGCATCATCGATGGCATCCAGTGGGCAGACCGCGACGCAGGGCGCAGTTTCGTACGCAGCATATTGGCAGCGCTGCCCTACCCGAAAAGCGAAATTGAGCAACTGGTACTCACGTCGCCGGTAGCTTCATTTGAGGGCTACCTGACATGGTTGAATGAACTGATTGATGATATGCCACCCGAAAAAGTACGAATCGTGGATGAATCGACAGCGGCGGCACTGGGGTATATGGTCACGGAGCCGAAAGCGGTGGTGCTGGTATTCGATTTTGGCGGGGGAACGCTCGATCTCTCGCTGGTACAACTGCCAGAAAGCCGCGAAAAAACGGGCGGATTCTTAGGGCGCATGATGCGCGCCAAGGCGGGGTCACACGCGGCGAAGGTGATTGCCAAGGCAGGTCGAATCCTCGGCGGCAGCGATATTGACCAATGGCTGCTGGCGGATGTGCTGAAACGAAGCGGTCTTTCGATTCAAGAACTAGGGAATGATTACGCGGCGCTGTTAACGGTGTGCGAAAATGCGAAAATTGCGTTATCAACCGACGAATCAATAGAGGTGAAGTTTGAGGTCGGCGCACATTCTTATTCAGTATCGGTGAGTCGCAGTGAATTGGAACACTTACTCGAAACCAACGGCTTTTATTCGAGCCTGCGCCATATTGTGGATAAGGTGATGCATGTGGCACACCGGCGCGGCATCTTTAAAGAGGACATCCATTATGTGCTGATGGTCGGTGGCATTTCACTCATGCCTTCGGTACAGCAAACCTTGCGCGAGTATTTTTCAGGCATGGCGGTGCGGGCGGACAAACCATTTACCGCCATTGTCGAGGGGGCGCTGCAAGTAGCGGCTGGTTATGGGTTGGAAGATTATCTGGCGCACAGCTATGGCATCCGGCATCTTGACCCGCTGACAGGCCAGCATGATTATGACGAGATTATCCCTGCTGGAAGCCGCTATCCACTGCCAGAGCCGATTGAAGTGCTGCTGGGCGCAGCGCACAGCGAGCAAACGGCGATGGAGTTTGTGGTGGCTGAAATTGACAGCGACTCGTTTTCGATGCTGGAAGTGAACTACGAAGGCGGGCAAGCGGTGTTTGTGGCACAGGTGCAAAAAGCCGATCAACAAATCGTACCCATTAATCAAGAGCTGGCGGAAAAGTTACTGGCAAGCCTGATGCCACATGGTCAACCGGGTATAGACCGCATTAAAGCCGTATTCACGATCAATGACCGCCGCCAACTGCGGATGAATATCATTGACCTGAAAACGAACAAACTATTGATCCAAGATGCTGTGCTGGCTACGCTACGATAGGATATTTCACCATGAGCGATAACATGATGATTACCGGACGCGAACCGCGACTTTCAGCCAGTTACACGCAGCAAGGCAAGCGAAGCCTGACGGTGGGACGGCTGGCACAACTGCTGGAAGTCTTGCCACCCAGTGCTGTTTCGCTAGATGTGGCTGCCGAAGCATTACGCAGCGAGTCGTTCTATGTGCGCTATGCAGCGGCAAGGCTGCTCAACAAACGCGGTGACCGCGCAGCACGGTTGGTCATGCAGAAAATTCTAACGGAGGGAAACGCACGATCACGGGCAACAGTGGCACGTTATTTATACGGGTTTTCGTGGTTCGCGATTGAACCGCTGATTAAGCAGGCGATGGGTGATGAGGATGCGCGGGTTCGTGAAGGGGCAATGTATGCCCTGTCTGACATGCGCGAACTGAATGCGTTTGAATTCATGACACGCGCCCTACAAAATGAAGTGGACAGTGTGCGCGAGGCCGCCGCATGGGGCTTGCGTGAATGCCAGGATCCGGCGGCTATTCCGGTGTTAGAAGCGGTGCTGCTGGCGGATGACGCAGATGTGCGGGTCAAAGCGTTGGAGGTGCTGGGTACGAACGGGATGGTCAAAGCGATACCTGTGATACGGCGCAGCATGGACGACCCTGATCCGGATGTGCAATATGCGGCGACGCTGAGTTGGTTAGAGGTCGCTGGCGATACCTGCCTCGCAGAGTTGGCAGAATTCATCCAGCACAGCAGTGGATGGACGCGCAAAGCAGTATTGCAAGGATTTTTCCACGCGACAAATTATCTCAAAATTAATATCGTGCAGCACGCGGCGTGTGAGGCCATCATTGATGCGTTAGAGGCAGCGTTGAGCGACAACCTGCCACAGGCACGGGAAGCCGCGATATGGCCTCTGGCGTGGATACAGCATCCGCGAACACCTGACCTATTGCGGAATGCTTATGCGCAGGAAACGGACAGCGAGACACAGGTACAAATCGTCCGAATTGCCAGCAGCCTGATGTCGGAAGCGGCGAGTGATATTGTACAAGCGGCGCTGCAAAGTCAGGACGAGACGGTTCGCAGCGCGGCAGCACAGATTGTGGCGAATCGGAAGTAGATTTATACGAGTCGCCATGAACGCCAACCTAGAGACAAAATTTTAAATCACGCGCACCGGAGTGCCGACGGATGCCCAATCAAAGAACCACTGGGCTTCATTGGTGGGCAGGTTGACGCAGCCGTGACTCATCTGCCGACCGAACGAGTTGTGCCAGTACGTCCCGTGAATGCCGTAGCCCTGATAGAA